>JAJXXM010000234.1 GCA_021781095.1 bacterium | reverse complement strand
GCGGCTCGACTTTGTTGGTGGTGATGATGATCTCGGGTTCGTCGGCGATCACCCCGAGCAGCGGCAAACGCAGAATCGCGTTGACGTCTTCGACCGAGAGCATCTTCCCGCGCTTGACGAGTTGCGGGCGCAGGCGATTGACGATGAGTTGCGGTTTGAAACGATTGCCGAGTAAGCCGATCACGCGGTCGACGTCGCGCACTGCGGAGACCTCCGGCGTGCAGACGACGATCGCTTCCTGCGCGCCCGCGACGGCGTTTCGGAACCCGTGCTCGATTCCGGCCGGGCAGTCGACCAACACGTAATCGAAGCGTTCGCGCAGGCGTTCGATCAGCGCGGTCATCGCTTCGGTCGGCACTTCATCTTTTTCGCGATTCTGCGCGGCCGCGAGCAGCATGAGCGAATCGGTGTATTTCGAGGGCACCAAGGCGTCGTCGAGCGTGACGCCGCCTTCGATCACGTCGAGCAGGTGGTGCTTCACGCGGCTTTCGAGGCCGAGAACGATATCGAGATTGCGCAGGCCGACGTCGGCGTCGACGAGGGCGACGCGCGCGCCGCGCATGGCGAGCGCGGTTCCGAGATTGGCGGTGGTCGTCGTTTTGCCGACGCCGCCCTTACCGGAGGTGATAACGATCGCTCGGCCGCGCACCGCTGGCACCGCAGCGACTTCGATGTCGGGTTGACGTTCGTGCATGGTTTACCCCGTCGTGATCGCGCCGATGAGGCGCTTGAAGAAGGTTGGCTTCTCGAAACTCGTGATCGGAATATCTTCGCCTTCGAGACGGCGTGCGATTTTGTCGTAGATCGTGCGCAGACGATTGCTTTCGTCGAGCACGATCGGTTCGCCGCGGTTGGTGGTGTCGATGATCTCTTCGTCGTCGGGAACGACGCCGACCAACGTTGCGTCGAGCACTTCGCAGACATCCTCGACCGCGAGCATGTCGCCGCTGCGCACCATCTCCGGGCGCAAGCGATTGACGATGAGCGAGATCGGCATCGGCACCTCGAGCAGTTTGCCGATCACGCGGTCGGCATCGCGAATCGCGCTCACCTCGGGCGTCGTGACGACGAGCGCCTCTTTCGCCCCGGCGACGGCGTTGCGAAAACCGGTCTCGATACCGGCGGGGCAATCGATCAGCACGAAATCGGCGAATTCGTCGAGCCCGGCGATGACCGCGGCGAACTGTTCGGCGGTGATCGCCTCTTTTTCGCGCGTCTGCGCCGCGGGCAAGATCGCCAGCGAATCGAAGCGCTTGTCTTTAATGAGTGCCTGACGGAGCTGGCAACGCCCCTCCGCGACCTCGACGATATCGAACACGATGCGCTTTTCGAGGCCGAGCACCAAATCGAGATTGCGCAGGCCGATATCGGCATCGACGAGCACGACGCGATGGCCGCGCTTCGCCAAAGCCGCACCAAGATTTGCGGTGGTCGTCGTTTTACCGACGCCGCCTTTCCCGGAGGTTACGACGATTCGTCGCGTGCTCACATTACCAACTTTCTTCTTTACTATAAGGAACGACGACGATTTTTCCGTCGCGCACGCACGCCGTCTCCGGCTCGGCTTTCTTTCCGCGTCGCGCCGAACTCTCCGCTGCAATCGCCGTGGCGATGCGCAACTGCGTCGGCACCAATTCCAACGCGCGCACGCGCGCGCCGCTATCGCCTTGCGCGCCCGCATGTGCGACGCCGGCGAGCCGACCGAAGACGAGGATGTCGCCGCTGGCGATTAACTCGGCGCCGGGATTCACATCGCCGACGACGACGATGTTGCCGATCTGCTGAAGCGACTGTCCACCGCGCAGCGTGCCGACGTGGTAGAGCGTGCCGGGGGCGGCCTCCACCAAGCGCAGGGAGGGGGGCTCCTCGCCGGCGAGGCGCTTGAGATCGAGGCGCCGGACGCTCGATTCGCCGGCGCGTCGGCGGGAGGCGATGTCGGCGCGGGCGCCGTCGAAATCGGCCTTCAGCGAGCGCGCCGATTCCGAGAGTTCGACGACGCGGCTCCGGCGCGGCTCGCGGCGCGGGCTCGCGGCGGCGGGAGCGGTGCTCTCTTCGAAGGGTGCCCCGAGCTCCTCGGCGGTCGCGGCGATCGCCGCGCCCCCCAGGACGCGCCGGATCGAGATATTCCGCCGCGCGAGCAGCGCCCGCAGCCGGAGGAGTTCGCCCGCATCGGGCGGGCGCTCCCCGAAGCGAAGCGTCGCCTCGCAGTCGCGGTAGAAGGCCTCCGCCGCGCTCAGCTTGCTCTCCAATTCGGCGAGGGACGCGCCGAGATCGCCGCCGTCAAGCGCGACCTCGATCCCCCAACTCCGCCCGCGCAACAACGCGCTCACAGCCCGGCTCGTCCCGTCATCGACGGCGGGTTCCCGAAGGGCTCCCGCGAACCCCTTCCTCATCCACAGCTCGCTCGCAAGAAGGTCGCCGTTCTCCCGGCTCCATCCCCATCTCACTCACAGAATCCCAGCGTAACGTCAAGCCACCCTTCGCGCGTTCTAAGCGATAGAACGAATTGTCGCCAAGCAAGCCCTTAGCCCGATAGAGGTCCGCGCCATGTTTCTTCGCCGCCTGCTCCCCGTCGTAACGATGCTCTCGCTGCTGCTGACGTGCGTCCCGGCTCCCGCACAGGCGATGACCGCGCAGCAAGAAGTGCAGATGGGGCGCCAAGAAGACGAACAGATCGTCCGCAGCAGCGTGATCGAGACCGATCCACTGCTCAACCGTTGGGTGAACCACGTCGCGCAGAAGCTCTGGCAGCAAGTCGCGCGCAAAGAGTTACCCTACAACGTCAAGATCATCAACGCGCCCGACATCAACGCATTTTCGACGATGGGCGGCTACGTGTACGTCGATGAGGGGCTGCTCGATTTCGTTCAATCGAGCGACGAACTCGCGGGCGTGCTCGGGCACGAGACCGGCCATATCGAACGCAACCACGTCATTTCGATGCAATCGAAGGAGACGGTGCTCAACGCGCTCTTCACGATTGCGTCGCTCTTCTCGCCGCTCATTTATCAGTTCGGCAATCTCGCCGAGGCCGGTATCGTTGCGAAGCTTTCGCGCGACGATGAATTGCAGGCCGACCGCTACGGCTTACAGCTGATGGCGCGCGCCGGATACGATCCGCAAGCGATGCTTTCGATGATGCGCCACCTAGGAACGCTCGAAGCGCAGCATAGCGACCTGATTACGAAATATCTCGCCGACCATCCGCCGGCAACCGTGCGTTTGGAGCATCTCGTCGGCTATCCCGAACTCGATCCGACGAAGGTGACGCCGCAACAGCGGTTGGTCCAAGCGCTGAGCGACGCCGACCGCGCGCGCTATAGCATCGCCGCGAGCGAACTCTCGTCGCTCTTGCCGTTGCTTCCGAACAACCAGGAGGCGCTGCTGAAACTCGGACAGATGCAGCTCGCGCTCGGCCTCACCTCCAAGAGCGAACAGACGCTCGAAGAAGCTGCCTCGGTCGGCGACCCGCAGGCGAAACAGCTCGCGCTCTCGCGGCTCGCCGCCGTGCAACAGCTCCAAGTGCAGAGCGTCGATTTGCTGCACCCGCATCTCACGCCGCTCCGCGAGAGCCTCGCCGAAGCGAAAACGCAGCTCGAAGCCTCGGCGACGAATATCGCCGCCCGCGCGGCGGAAGGGCGCAACCAACTCAAAGCGCTGCAATCGCGCATGACCGCGCTCAATTACGACGTGCCGAATATCGGCAACGTACAAGTGCGGCCCGGTTCGCGGCTCGCGGCGATCAGCAATAATATCGAAGCGATGGGCGCCGCCCTCAACCTCGCGCTCTCGAATATTCAGGCGGTCGTCGGCAACCAAGGCGTCGGTTCGCTGGATCCCAAAAAGACCTACGGCGTGCTCGAAGACCAGCAGCTCATCCTGCGCGATCTCGCGGCACCGTTGAAGGAATCGCCGATCCCCAGCACCTCGGCGGCGATCTTCTCCGATTATCCCACGATGCTCGCGGAGCTCTCGCGCTCGCAATCCGATATGCTCGGAGCGGTCGACGCCTCGCGCGCCGCCGAACTGCTGCTCGACGGATCGATCGGAAGGCTCGACGAGTTCTTCCGCCAATTCGTCGGAATTCGGCTCAATTTCAACGGCGACTTGAACAAACAGGATTACGACGCACTGCTTCCCTATCTCAAGAAGTCGCTCGACTCCGTAAATGCGGCGGCGGTCGCCGCTTCGAAAGCCGACCAGCTTTTCAATATGGCGCGTTCGCGCCAGCTCTCGGCACGCATCACGATGCTCGGCGTGGGGAGTTCGCCGCAGCGATACGCGTCGCTTCGCTACGCGTTGAAACAACGCTTCGGGAACACCGGTATATCGTACGGCGATATGTTGAAAGATCACCTGACCCCCGGCGAAGTCACCACCGCCTCGATTCTCGCGGCCGATAAGGGCGAAGCGATTCGCGACGTGATCGCCGACGCGAAGGCGAAGGGGCTCCCGCTCGTTGACGAGGCGAACGCGCAGGACATGCACGCGTGGCCGCTCGAGATCTTCATGGGCCTCACCTATCTGGATTACACCGATAATCCACAACGAGAGATCAGTGGCGGCTAATTTTGCATCGGCGCTCGGTGCCGATGTGATGAAGATGGTTCGCAAAGGCGTCGACATGCACGGCGTCCGCGCGCACGCACAGCTGCCGTTTCGCATCGTGCTCGCCGGCGATCCGGCGGCGGTCTCGCGGCTGCGCGCGATTTTGCTCGCCGGGAACGAAGGCGAGCGCCTCGCCGAGGCCGCGCGTTGCGTCGAGACCTATAGCGCGGGGTGCGTCGCCACGCGCGAACTGAAGGCGGTGATCTACATCGGCGCGGTCGACCAAGTCGGCGATGCGGGATCGCTCGAACTGCGCGCGCTGCGCGCGCCGATCTTCGCCGTCGGCATTGGCGCGATGGCCGCGCGCGGGCCCGAACGCCCGCCGACGCCGGGAGAGGTGGGCAATTACGGCATCACCGAGCTCAGCGAAGAGGCACTCCGCGTCCACGTCTTTCCGCAGCTCGTTCGCGCCGCCCGCGGTGTCGAAGTTGCGCTCGGCCGGCGCCTGCCGATCCTGCGGGATTTGGTCGCAACGAAGATCACCCAAGATGCCGCAAAGAACGCGGTGAAGATTGCGGTGGCGAGCGGGCTCGTCGACCACGTGCCGATTCTCGGCATCGCGCTCGGCGCGGTCGCATCGGCGGGGGATACGGTGGCGATCACCGGGCTGCAGATCGCGCTGATGATGCAGATCGAAGCGACCTACGGCCGCGATCCCGATTTCAAACGGCTCTGGGAGCTGCTCCCGATTATCGGCGGCGGCTTGGGGTGGCGCACGCTCGCGCGCGAACTGTCGGGCTTCATGCCGGTCGCCGGAGTTCCGATTAAGGGCGCGATCGCTTACGCGGGCACGATCGTTGTCGGCGAGGGCGTCAGCTTCCTCATCGCACACGGGCGGCCGATGAGCAAGGAGCAGGCTTCGCAACTCTACGCGCGCACGAAGAACGATGCGTTGCAAGCGGGGAAGAATTTGCTCGGACGCTTCCGCTCGCGCGAGTCCTAACGCTGCTTCTCGCAATCTATCGCTACCCGGTCAAGAGCCTGCGCGGCGAATCGCTCGCGCGTGTCGAGATTGCGCGCGACGGCATTCCCGGCGACCGCGGCTCTGCGCTCATCGTCGAACGCGGGCACGCGCGCATTGGGAAAGCGTATCGCGGGAAAGAAGACGAGCGGCTGCACCGAATCGCCGATGTATCCATCGCACTCGCCGCCGCCGCGGAGCGCGCGGTCGCGGTTCGGACGGAGAGCGCGGCGCCGCACTACTTCGACGATTCGCCGATCTCGCTGGTGCTCGAACCGTGGCGCGCCGATGCGGAGCGCATCTGCGGCCGCGAGCTCGACCTGCGGCGCTTTCGTCCGAATTTCGTCGCCGAGGCGATTGCGGGAGCGGAACGCGAGAGCGACCTGATCGGGGCGGAGCTGCGCATCGGCGAGCGGGTGCGCCTGCGCGTGACGAAGGCGATCAAGCGCTGCGTCGCGATCACCTACGATCCGGAGAGCGATGCCGTGGATACGGGGATTCTGCGCGCGATCGCGCAAGAGCGCGAGGCGACGTTCGGCGTCTACTGCGAGGTGCTCGCTCCGGGAGAGTGCTCGGTGGGAGACGGGATACTCCGCGTCTGATTCGCGCCGGAGCGGGGAACACCGCAGCACATGGAGAGCGAACGCGGCTTCTCGTTGCTCGAGGTACTCCTTGCTTTGGGGATCGGAACGCTCGTGCTGGTCGGCGCCGCCGACGCGACGTTCGGAATGCTGCACGCACGCGCGACCGCCGCCGCCCGAACGAACGAGCGATCCGCACTTGCCGCGCTCGTCGCCGCGATTCGCAACGATAACGAGACGGCGACCGGGTTTGCGATCCCGGCGACCGATAGCGTGGGCGCGACGAATCTCGACGCGCATGCGTTCGATCTTCGCACGCGCGATGCGGCGACGGGGGAGCGCATCGTCGAGTTTCGCTGGGTCGCCGCCGACGCAACGCATCCCGCGCGCGTTCTGCGCAGCGAACTCGATCCCAGCGGTCTCTCGGTGGTGGCGGTGACGCAGCGCTACGACGGCATTACCTCGCTGCATTCGCGAGTGGTCGCGATCTCGGGATTGACGGCGGGCACCGATGCCGACCCGCTCTTCGCCGGCGCGACGCTGCACGATGTCGCGCTCGAC
>JAJXXM010000052.1 GCA_021781095.1 bacterium | reverse complement strand
TCGGGCTCACGCCGGGGCTCGGGCTCACGCCGGGGCTCGGGCTTACGCCGGGGCTCGGGCTCACGCCGGGGCTCGGGCTTACGCCGGGGCTCGGGCTTACGCCGGGGCTCGGGCTTACGCCGGGGCTCGGGCTCACGAGGGCGACCGCGGCGCCCTGTTGCCCGGGGTTTATCACCGAGTACGTGAGATAGGCGACGACCAGAACGGCGAGGACCCCGGCAACCCAGAGCCAGGGCGCCAGCGAGCGTTTTCCGGCCGCGTTCGCAGAAGCGGTTTCCTCCGCCTCACGCTCCTCGCTCGCTTCGGGGGAGCTCCACACGGCGGGGCTGCCCGCATAGTCGCGGAGGGCCTGATCGACGTCGAGCTTGAGGAAGGTCGCGTAGGTTCGGATGAAGCCGCGGATATAGACCGCAGCGCCAATCCGCTCCCACTGCTCCTCTTCGATCGCCGCGAGATAGACCGACCGAATCCGGGTCTGTTCGGAAACCTCCGGCAACGTGAGGCCCCGAGCCTCACGTGCAACGCGAAATCGTTCTCCAAGAGCCGCCATTGGCGCTTGTGGTTAGCCTTGTCAACCCGTTATCCTCGTATAAAGCTATGGCAAAGATGCGTATAATCGCCGCGATGAGCGGCGGGGTCGATTCCGCGGTCGCGGCCGCCTTGCTGGCGGAAAGCGGCTACGAGGTCATCGGCGTGACGATGCGGATGTACGAAGCGACGCAACCGGCGCACGCCAAAAGCTGCTGCGGTATCGACGATTTCGACGATGCCAGGCGCAGTGCGGCGATCCTCGGGATTCCGCATTACGTACTTGATTTCGAGGAGGCATTTCGCCGCAGCGTCATCGAGCGCTTCGTCGACGAATACGCGCGCGGGCGCACTCCCAATCCGTGCGTCAGTTGCAACAACCACGTGAAGCTCGGCACCCTCCGCAATTATGCCGACCGTATGGATGCCCGTTACGTTGCGACCGGGCATTACGCGCGGATCGAGCACGGCGACGACGGCCCGCATCTCTACCGCAATCCCTCGGAAAAAGATCAGGCCTACGCACTCGCGCAACTCACGCGCGAACAACTCGATCGCCTGTTGCTTCCGCTCGGCCGACTCGACAAAGCGGAGACGCGCGAACACGCGCGCCGTTTCGGCTTACCGATTCACAATAAACCCGAGTCGCAGGATATTTGTTTTGTCGAAGGCGGTGATTACCGCGATATTCTCGCGCGCGTTCGACCGGGAGTGCAGAGAAGCGGTGAATTCATCGCCTCCGACGGCGGCGTTCTCGGCACGCACGATGGGATCGCCAACTTCACCGTCGGTCAACGCGCGCCGCTCGGGGGCTCCTCCGAACCGAAATATGTGATTCGCCTCGATGCTTCGAGCAACACCGTCGTCGTCGGGCGCGGCGAGGATCTTCTCGCGGACGGCTTACGCGCCGATGAGGTAAACCTCATTCGCGACGAAGGTTTTACTGAGGGGCGCGATGTCGACGCGATGATTCGCTATCGCAGCAAGCCGGCGCGCGCGCGCGCAAAGCGCGAACCCGACGGTTCGCTCTCGCTCGACTTTTCCGAACCACAACGTGCGATCGCACCGGGGCAGTTGGTCGCGCTCTTCGCTCCTGACGGTGATGAAGTGCTCGGCGCAGCGACGATTCGCGAAGCGATCGTCGCATAATTCTGCGGGGAGTTAACGAACGCACGCCGAACGTCGCTCCGTCAAGAAAGTTGAGGTACGCGACGAATGATGCGAGCAACCGCAATGGCGCTCTTCGCTCTACTCCTCCTAAGCAGTTGCGCGAAAACTGCAACGACTGCGAAACCGGTGGCAACGACTGCGGTCGCTACCGCCGCCCCCGCAACGGCAAGTACCGCGAGCGCTCACGCCGCGGCGACCGGCGCTCCGGCAAAACACGCGGCAACAAAACCGAGTTCGTCTCCTGGAACGCTTGCCGCGAGCACAGCAACCGCTACGAAGGCTCCGACGTCGCCGGCAAAGCCTGTGCCGAAAAAGATCGCTCAAGGTACGGCGCCCAAACGCGCCGCTACGGCTCCAGCCGCGACGAAGGCACCCGCCGCAGCAGTCCCGGCGAAAACCGCCGCACCGAAAAGCACCGCGGCACCCGTCGCAACGAGTACGCCCGCAGCGGTCGCTGTCGTCGGAAATATTGCGAACGGCCGCGAGCTCTTCTCGCAACACTGTGAAAACTGCCACGGCGCAGGCGGACAAGGCGGCATGGGCCCTTCGCTACAGAACGAAGCGGCTCGCAAGAACCTGACGCAGACCGTTGCTTGGATCGAGCACCCGGCACTTCCAATGCCGAACCTCTATCCGGGAACGCTCAGTAAGAAAGACGTCCTCGATATCGCAACGTACGTAGAATCGTTGAAATAGCGAAAGACGCACGTTTCGGGAACGGCGCTTCGTCGGCGGCTTCGTTATCCAGCCGTCGCGAGCGCCGGCTCCGACCGAACGTTCCAATAGGTATCGCGTATCACCGGTCGGAAACCGGCGCCGATAATCGCGTTCTCTACGTCGCGTCGCGTCGCTTCATTGGTCGAACCGGCATCGTGCACGACTTGCTCTTCGAGAATCGTGCCGCCCATGTCGTCGCATCCGTAGAGCAGCGCGAGTTGCCCCATTTTTAGCCCGGGCGTCAACCACGACGCTTGTAGGTGCGGAATGTTATCGAGGAAGAGGCGCGAGATTGCAAGCACACGCAGATACTCGAGCCCCGTTGCTTCTTTTCCGCGCAACGGCGTCTTAAACGGTACGTAATACCACGGGATAAACGCGGTGAATCCGTTGGTCTCATCCTGCAGATCGCGCAGCACACGCATATGCTCGATGCGCTCTTCGGGCGTCTCGATCGAACCGAACATCATCGTTGCCGTCGTCGGCATCCCGAGTTGCTGCGCCTCGCGCATGACGCCGATCCAGGCCTCCGGCACGACCTTGCGCGCGGAGATTCGCTTGCGGACGCGTTCGACGAGAATCTCAGCGCCGGCACCGGGGAGAGATTTCAGCCCGGCAGCCTGCAGCCGCTGTAATACCTCACGCGTCGAGCAACCTTCCACTTTTGCGATGCCGACGATCTCCGAGACCGAGAGCGAATGGATATCGACCTGCGGGTACTCGCGGCGCACGCGCTCGAACAACTGCTCGAACCATGCAACGCCGAGCTCGGGATTGACCCCACCCTGGATCATAATTTGCGTCGCGCCCTGATCGGCAGCAAATTTCACCCGCTCGAGTACGCGGTCGTGCGACATCGTGTAGCCTTCTTTATGTTGCTCCGGCCGAAAGAAAGCGCAGAACGTGCAGTGCACGTTACAGATATTCGTATAGTTAATCGTCGTATCGATGACGTAGGAGACCGTGTCGCCCGGATGCATGGCGAGTCGCCGCGCATGTGCTGCGGAGCCGAGGTCGTGAAGCGAGGCCTCACCGTAGAGGCGCACCCCTTCCTCGACACTCAAGCGCCCGCCGGCAGCGGCGCGGTCGAGTAACTCAGCGAGCGAGGGCATCGGTCACCTCCGGTGCGACGATTGGAATTTGCGGAATGGCGCCGATCGCGTGGAGCTCTTTACAGTAGGCGGCTAAGCCGCTACGCGCAGCGGCGTGAAACGTAAAATTCAGTTTCTCGTAGTAGTCTTCGTAAAATCCTGACGGTCGTGCGAAGCGTTGCTGTGCAGCGGCGATCACCGTCGGCATGTTGCGCTTCGACCACGTCACTGCGTCGGTGAGCGCATCCATGCAGGCGCGTACTTCTTCGCGGCGTTCGTCGACGATCTCGCGCCGTGCCGCCCAGACGGCAAAGACCGTCTGTTGCCCCGTCCACTCGTGCCAGAGGGTGCCGAGATCGTAGACCTGCGCACGCGGGAACTCTTCAACGGCATCGATAGCCGCATCGCCGATCAGGAGCGCCGGAAAGCCTCGGCGTGCCCGTTCGATCGGCTGCTCGTCCTCAACATAGGATGGTGCGATGCAGTAGCGGCGTTCGAGAAGCACGCGCAAAAGATTTCTGCCGCTCGCGGATTCTTTCGTGACGAAAATTTGCGCGTTCTCAAGCAACGCCGGCGGGGTCTGCGATACAAGCACGACGGAAACGACCTCGTCGCGCGCGCCGATGCAAAGATCGGGAAGCAGCGCGAGCCGGTCGGCGTTGCGTGCCCACGCAAAGGCACTGATCGGAGCAAGGTCAAGCTCGCCTGCGAGCAACATCCGATTCAAGCTCGTAGGTACATCTTCGTGCAGCGTTCCCGGGTAATCGATCACGCGCTCATCAAAAGCGGCGAAGATCGGCAGATCGTTCGTATATTTGATACGCCCGCACTTAAGCATCGGGGCTCCAATCATGCGCGAACGTCTCATAGGTCGAATTCCGGCGCACCGGTGTAAAGCCCGCGTTCTCGATCAAGCGACGAAATTCGCGGTCGTCGACGTATTGCCCGGAGCGCGTTCCGGCGGCGTGATAGATCATCTCTTCATCTGTCGACCCGTGCGTGCCGTCCATATCGTCGACGCCGAAATCCAACGCGACCTGACAGACCTGTAGCCCTTGAATCATCCAGTACGCTTTGATGTGATCGAAGTTATCGAGCATCAATCGAGCAATGGCAAAAGTCTTGATATCGTCGATGCCGCCGGTCCAGCCGCAATAACTCAGTTCGTTTCCATCCGGATGATATGCAAGCGGAATGAACGCATTAAAGCCCGGCGAGCGACGCTGCGACTCGCGCAAACGAATGAGGTGGTCGATTCGATCCTCGATCGACTCGATGTGTCCGTAGAGCATCGTCGCGTTGCTGGCGATACCCTGCCGATGGAGTTCTTCATGCACTTCAAGCCACTGATCGGCGGTGACTTTGTTCGGACAGGTTTTCTTGCGCGTTTCCTCGGCAAAGATCTCTGCCGCCCCGCCGTTGACGTTGTCGAGCCCCGCCTCCTTGAGCTGCGCGACGATCGCAGGATAGCTCAGCCGATGGCGGCGCGCCATATAGTCGATTTCGGCGGCGGTAAAGAGTGAAAGCTGCACGTACGGCAGATCTGCCTTGAAGCGGCGCATTAACGGCAGCCAGTAATCGAGCGAGAGTTGGCGCGGATCGTGCCCGCCGACGATGTGGAGCTGGTTGAAATTTCGACCGGTCTCCAACGCTTTTTCGAAGACCTGATCGGGGGTCATCCGAAAGACGCGAGCCTTCTCCTTAAATTCGTCGACCGCAAACGAACAAAATGTACACCCTGCATAGCAAACGTTGGTCGAGTTGATATAGCGATTTAAAACGTAATAGACGCTCTCTCCGCTCTTCCGTATTTTTTGTTCGCGCGCGAGGCGCCCTAAGGTGTGGAGATCGCGCGTCGCATAGAGTGCGAGCCCATCTTCAAACGAAAGCGAATCGCCCGCCGCGATCTTTTCTTCAATCTTTGCCAGCGCAGGGTCGCCGGCCACCGTCGCAACGCTCATTGACGACGATGCTATGCCCGCCGCGAGGTGGCGCCTACCACCTTTATCGTCTCGGCTGTCGCAGCAAGCGCGAAGACCGCCGCCAAGCCGACGAAGGTGCCGCCGAGGAGGTCGCTTGGATAATGTGCCCCGAGTGCGAGGCGCGACCACAGGATCGTCGGCCATAGCAGAACGAGCAAGCCCGCCACGGCGACGCGGAGTGCGAGCGGAAGATCGCTACGAGCGATAAAAAAAGCCCACAGCAGGTAGAACCCGCACGATATTGCCGCGTGCGAACTCGGATACGAAAACGACGTCTCGTGATGGATCACCCAATCGGTGCGGCGGGGGCGCCGAAAGAGATGTTGTAGGAACGCGTCGGCTCGCCACGAGAGGATCAGCGAGAGCAGCGAGAACGCGATGCGCCCGCGCCAGGGTCGAGCGAGGATCGCTGCGACGATGAGCGCGATGCCTAACGGCAGCAGCACCTCCGGGCGCGCGATCAACGTGAAATCCCACGCGATTCGCGCATGAACGCCGACGATCGCGCGTGCAAAGGCCATCACCGGCGCCGGTTCACCGAACGTCATCACCAACGAACCGAGCCACAGCGCCGCTCCGAACGATATCAATGCGCCGACGGCATAGAACGCGGAGCGTTGAAAGCGCCGCATCAGTCGAAGAGTCCCTGCTGCGAGCCGATACCTTTGCCCATCCGTGGCGCCAAGAGCTCGAGATCGCCGAGCGAAAGGCCGATCTTGCGCGGTTTCGTCCCTTCGTGCGGGCCAACAACGCCGAAATCTTCAAGTTGCTTCATCACGCGTACGGCGCGCGGATGGCCGATCGAAAACTGTGCCTGCAACGCTGCCGTCGAAGCGACGTTCGTTTCGATGATAAATTTAGCGGCTTCGTAGCAGAGCGCATCGACCTCGCGCTTGCCGCCATCTTCTTCATCGGTAACCGGCACGAGTTCGACTTCGAGGAGATTCTCCGGGCGGGCCTGTCGCGCCCAGAATTCGACGAGACGCGTCACCTCGGGGCCGGAGATCAACGCGCCCTGCGCGCGCATCGGCTTGGGAGCGTCGATCGGAAGGAAGAGCATGTCGCCGCGGCCGAGCAAACGCTCCGCACCGGCCTGGTCGAGAATCGTGCGCGAGTCGACCTGCGAGCTGACCGCGAAGGCGATGCGCGAGGGTATGTTCGCCTTGATCAAGCCGGTGATCACGTCCGCCGACGGGCGCTGCGTCGCGACGATGAGGTGAATGCCGGTCGCGCG
>JAJXXM010000192.1:2132-6760 GCA_021781095.1 bacterium | reverse complement strand
GAGCGATCAACCCGGGCTCTCTTCGTACGAAAGCGAAGGCACGGTGATCTATTCCGGCACCGCCAGCAAAACGCTCGCACCGGGCGTGCGCGTTGCCTGGCTCGTCAGCAAAGACCACGAGCTGCTCGAGAAAATCATCCTCGCCAAACAAGGCGCCGATTTACAGCCGGGAACCTTAACGCAGCATATCTTTCTGCAGTATGCGGCGCGCAACGGCGGCGTTGAATACGAAGCGCACATCGCGCGCATCCGCCAGACCTATCACCGGCGCCGCGACGTGATGATCGGCGAACTCTCCGCGCACATGCCGCCGCAGATGCATTTCAATCGCCCCGAAGGCGGAATGTTTCTCTGGGCGCATCTCGACGGCGTCGACACCGAAGAGCTGCTCAAAATCAGCGCCGAACAGAAAGTCGTGTTCGTGCCGGGGGTGAGTTTCTACGCCGAACGCGACGTGCACGACGGCATGCGCCTGAATTTCTCGAACGCTTCGGAAGAGAAGATCGCGATCGGCATCGAGCGGCTCGCCGGCGCGGTGCAAACCTACCTGAAGCGCTAAGCAAAGCTCCACCGCCCATCGAGGGATATCTCGGCGTTGCCGAGCGGGGGACGTCTCTGCATTACTCCTACAGACTAGTCAGACTAGGTTGACACCCTGCCTCCCTTGCGCTTATCGTAGATCGCGTGAAGGGGGGTTGCATGGTGCAAAAACGCACGCAGGAGAGCAAGACATGGCAGCTTCAGGAAGCCAAGGCGCGGCTCAGCGAGCTCGTCCAGAAGGCCTTGGAGGGAAGGCCGCAGGTCATTTCACGGCGCGGACGGGACGAGGTGGTCGTGCTTCGCCGGAGCGACTACGAGCGAGCCATACACCCGCAAGAAACGCTCGTGGAGTTTTTTAGGCCCGTTCGGGGCAATGGCGCTCGCTTCGAACGCCGCAAGGATGCGTCGCGAGGCTTTGAGTTTTGAGCGGATTTCTTCTCGACACGTGCGCGCTTTCCGAACTCATGCGCCCGTCACCAAATCCCGGCGTGGTAGCGTGGTTCGAGCACACGCCTGAACCCAGGATGTACGTGAGCGTGCTCGCGATCGCCGAACTCCATCGCGGCATCGAGCTCCTCCCGGCGAGCCGGAGGCGTTCCGATTTGGAATCGAAGATCGCGGCATTCATCGATCGCTTCGGCGAGCGCGTGCTGCCGTTCGACCTTCACGATGCAGTGCGCTGGGGAAGGCTCGACGCAGAGAGCAGTGCGAAGGGACGAACGCTTCCGATGACCGACGGGATGCTCGCGGCGGTGGCGCTGGAGCACCACCTCTCGATCGTGACGCGGGATACGCGCGATTTTGATGGATCCGGCGTGCCGATTTTCAACCCTTGGAGTTGACCGGGGCACCGGCCGGCAAGAAGATTGCCCCTAGGGGCGAAGCCATCGCCCACGCCCTTCTGCGCGGTGTATCTGAGTTGAGAGTTCGCAAGGAGATATCTGCTGGGGCGACCTCCAATCGTGGGGATCGAGCGCGAATCCGGCGGCACCGGCGTGTCGGGCGGCAACACCGCGACCGCTTCGGGAGATGCTGCTCGGCGATTTTTGTGCACCGGGAAGGCATGGCCTCCGCGACCGGGAGCCGCCATGGTTCTTAGATACTTACACTCACGTTTAGCTTGGAAAGTTCTAGTGAAAAAAACAGCACTTATCACCGGGATCACCGGCCAGGATGGCTCGTATCTTGCCGAGCTCTTGCTCGAGCATGGCTATCGCGTGGTCGGCATGACGCGGCGCACCTCGACCGACGTGCACGAGCGCCTCGAGCACTTTATCGACGATATCGAATTCGTTTCGGGCGATCTTCTCGATCAAACGTCGATGACGAAAATCGTCGAAACCGTGCGCCCTGACGAAGTCTATAACCTCGCGGCCCAGTCGTTCGTCCCAACCTCCTGGACTCAACCTGTTTTAACCGGGGAATTCACGGCATTGGGCGTCACTCGCGTCCTCGAAGCGATCCGTGCAGTCAACCCGGCTATTCGCTTTTATCAGGCGTCGAGTTCGGAGATGTTCGGGAAAGTTACCGAGGTTCCGCAACGGGAATCAACCGCTTTCTATCCGAGAAGCCCCTATGGTGTCGCGAAGGTCTACGGCCACTGGATTACGGTAAACTACCGTGAGTCGTTCGATATGTTTGCGGTAAGCGGAATTTTATTCAATCATGAATCGCCCCGGCGAGGAAAGGAGTTCGTCACCCGTAAGATCTCCGATGGGGTCGCCCGCATTAAATTAGGGCTCGCTAGCGAATTACGCTTAGGAAATCTCGAGGCGAAGCGCGATTGGGGCTTTGCCGGCGACTACGTACGAGCGATGTGGATGATGTTACAGCAACCCAACCCAGAGGATTATGTTATCGCTACGGGGAGAACGCATAGTGTCCGCGATTTCGTTCGAATTGCCTTCGAGGTCGCCGCGCTTGGAAATTACGAACCATACATAAAATTAGATCCCCGTTTTGTCCGGCCGGCCGAGGTGGATCTACTCGTCGGCGACTCGTCGAAGGCAAAACAACACCTCCAATGGGAGCCTACGGTTACGTTCGAGCAGCTCGTCGAAATGATGGTGCGCGCCGATCTCGATCGTCTCTCGTCCGTTCAAAAATAGCGCATGCGCGTCGTAGTAAGCGGAGCGTCAGGGTTCGTTGGGAAGCACTTAACGGCCCTGCTCGAGGCCGGCAATCACGAAGTTTTACGGTGTAGCCGCGCGCAACTCCAAGGCACCGAGGCATTGGAATTGGCCGGCGTTCACGTTGTATATCACTTAGCAGGCCAAGCATTTGTCCCCGCGGCGATCGCATCGCCGATGGAGACCTATGAGGCGAACGTGATCGGTACGGCGCGCATTGCCCGTGCTATCGCTCGTCATACGAAGAAAACAGGAGAGCGGCCGCGGCTCATCTTCGCGAGTTCGGGCGAGGTGTACGGCAGCGTTCCTGCCGCTATCCTTCCGGTTACGGAAGAGATGGCGGTGAATCCAAAGAACCCCTATGCCGCGAGCAAAGCGGCCGCTGAATTTTTGCTCCTCGGGGAGCATCGCAGCCTCGGCCTCGACGTCGTGATCGGACGTGCATTCAACGCAATCGGCCCAGGGCAGAGTACGCGTTTTGCGATTGCCGATTTTGCCGCACAACTGATTGAAATCCGCAACGGCGCACCGGCTCGGCTCGCCGTCGGGAACCTCGACGCGCAGCGCGATTTCCTCGACGTTCGCGATGTCGCATCGGCCTACGTGGCGCTTGCCCAACACGGAACGGCTGGCGGAACGTACAACATCTGCAGCGGGGTGCCACGAAGCCTCCGATCCCTACTCGATGAACTCATCGGCATAGCGAACGTGAAGCCTGAGATCGTCAGCGATTCCGCGCGCATGCGGCCCTCGGAGACGCCCGCAATGTTCGGATCGAACATCAAATTGTGCTCGGAGACCGGCTGGCTGCCGACGCGAAGCCTCACGAGTTCGCTTCAGGATATCCTTCAGCGTCCTAGCGTGCCGTAGCCGCGACTTCCCCAAAGGCCGCAATTTCATGCGTCCCGGGATTTACGGGGCGAGGCCACGGCCGGCAAGAAGATAGCCCCCGGCGGCGAAGAAATCGCCCACGCCGTTTGCGCGGCGTTTCTGAGTTTAGAGTTCGCAAGGAGAACGCTGGTGGGACAACGTCTAATCGTGGGGATCTACCCCGAATCCGACCCGAAGAAGATCGAGGCGGCGCTCACCGGGCAGACCGGCATCGATATGGGCCGCTTGCGCGTCGTCACGCGCGACGCGAAGAGCGCCGATCACGATCAATCGACGATCTCGTTCGTTCACGTGCGCGAAGTCCAGAACTCCAACGACTTCTCCGACGATATGACGCACGGCCAGGGGATGATGACCGACTCCGGCGGCACCGGGGTACCCGGCGGCAACAGCCGCGGCCCCTCGCTCGGTTCGCTCAGCAACCGCGGCAGCGCGGTCAACTATCTCGCCGGCGTCAAAATCCCCGGCGACCAGATCGACAACTTCAACGACGCGATCGGCGCGGGGCGCGTGGTGGTGCTGTACGACGCGAACGACGAAGCCGCCGCCGACGCGGTCTCCACGTTCTGCAACGCCGGGTTCCGCAACGTCAAGGCGTTCTAGGACGGGGGGCAAAGGCTCGTCGTCAATCCGCCGCAGGTGACCGTCCTCTCTTCGTCGCGCCCCCGCTCCCAGTGGAAGCCGACGGGAGCGCGGTAGGGACGCACATTACTGTACGCCCGCCGCACAGATCCCGGCGGGCGCAATTCACGCACCGGGCTCCCACCTCGGGTGTTTGACGCCAAATCGTTGATGCGGCCACGGATGGAGAATCTTGGGGCGAGGGAGCCACTTGTCGGCCACCTTTCCCAAAGATGCAAACGTGGTTCGGTCTCGTTGGCTGCGGCGCCGAAGCGTGCGCTGCCAGAGTATGAGAACAAGCCGCCGAAAGGCGGCAAGAGAGGCGATGTTCGTCGGCACGGCGTGGTAATTGAAATACCCCACCATAACCGCGCGAAGCCAACGCCCCTGAGCGTTCAGCGTGTCGTGCATCTTGCGACGCAGATCGGTCTTGATCGACTGCAGTTT
>JAJXXM010000192.1:0-2122 GCA_021781095.1 bacterium | reverse complement strand
ACGCATTCGGTCGCGCCGCGATTTTCGCCAGAGCAAAAATCGCCCGTTGCGCGACTTGCCGCAGATGTGGACGAAACCCAGGAACGTAAACGTTTCCGGTTTTCCTTGTCCACGGCGTTTGCGTCGGTCTGCTGCGAATCTCCCAAATTCGATCAGGCGTGTTTTCTCAGTGTGGAGCTTGAGATCGAACGCCTCGAAACGCTTGCGCAGTTCGTCAAGAAACGCTATGGCGTCTGACTTATGTTCGAACCCGGCAACGATGTCGTCCGCGTATCGCACGACGATCACTTCACCGCGAACATTTCGCTTTCGCCATTGTTGGACCCAGAGGTCGTAGGTGTAATGGAGGTAGACGTTGGCGAGCAAAGGCGAGATCACCGACCCTTGAGGAGTCCCGGTCTCACTTGTCGTCAGCATCGTTCCCTCAAGAACACCGGCCTTGAGCCACTTGCGTATCAATCGAAGGATGCGTTGGTCGCCGATTCGATGTTCGACGAAACGGATCAGCCAATCGTGGTTGACCGTATCGAAGAACGAGCGGATGTCGGCGTCAACGATCCAGTTGACGGCTTTCCTGCTGATCCCGACTGCGAGCGCATCCAGCGCATCGTGCTGGCTGCGACCGGGTCGGAAACCGTACGAGAAGCCGAGAAACTCCTGCTCGCAAATGCAGTTGAGTATCTCGACCACTGCCCGTTGGACGATCTTGTCTTCAATCGACGCGATCCCCAATGGGCGCTGACTTCCATCCGGCTTCGGAATCATCCGTCGCCGCGAGGGAAGCGCGCGATACGCTCCTTGATGTATACGCGCGTGAAGCTCTTGCAGTTGTACTTCGAGATTCTCGCCGTATGCTTCCCATGTGCGTCCATCGACTCCGGCAGCAGCACGTCGCTTCAGCGCGAAGTACGACCATCGAAGAAGATCGACATTCACATGGTGGAGCAAAGCCGTAGGGCGAACCTTTGGATTGTTCTCTACGAATTGTCGTAAACGCTCAAGTCCCGGTGACACGCTTCCCCGGTTCGGTGCCCGGCGCGTGGTAGACGTGGGCGCTTTCCCTTTGGCCCCGCTGCTTGGCTCCATCGACTCCGCCGCCGACTGCTCGGCTTTGTTCGCCAACTTCATCGCTACTACCAGCGAGTCTGACTGGTCACGACCGTACACCATCGGCTTCGACGCGTGCGTCTTCCCGATGCGGGCCAGCATCGCTGGTCAGTCGTGATCTCTCCCGGTTCCCTTGCAGAAGACTTCCACGCTCGCCAGGGTCTCCGACCGCGCAGGGCCCAGCCGCTACTCGCAATATCGCAGCGGATGATGTTGCCTTCCAAGCGCTTATCCTTGTCGGCACCCTGATTAAACATTTCGCGGCACTATGGCTGGCTTGCGTGTTTTCCCTACCGACGCTTCACCGTGATCCTCACGAATCACGGCGCACGGCTCGGGGCTGGTGTGGCTCGCTATGCCTTCACCACGATAGACTTTCACTATTTAATCTCCTGCCGGTTTCTCCGGCGCACTAAGCGTCAATTTTCCGCCCTCTGCGCGAGTCTATGAACAGGTCAGGGTCGGCGCCGATATTCAAAGAAGTCATCGGTCGCACTTTCGGGGCAAGCAACTCGTCGTCCACGATAGCCGACGCCGCGCGCATTTATTGCAACCACAAGTAATTCCGACTGGATAGAGGGCATGAGCCATTCCAGTTTCCGGAGCACCCGCAGTGCGAACGAGTATCACGCCCCTTTGGCCCCGGAGAAAGATGTCACGGTGGGCTAGGTCCCATCATGCAGTCGGCGATTTCTGTGGTGGTTGGGTAATTTCGTAAAGCGCGAGGAGATCCTCGGGTGTCATGCCATTGAGCGAACTATGCGGATGCGTGCTGTTGTAGGAACACCGCCAGGCATCGGCTCCGTCTCGGGCTTCAAAGAACATCCTAAATCGATTAGCGTTGGCTTTCCCGGCTGGATGAAGAGCAGTTCGACGGTGTGTTCGTGCGCCCAGACTTCAAGCGCACTGGCGATGAACTCGGGGCCGTTGTCTGCTCTGAGGCATTTTGGGTAGCCATGTTCGCGGCCGTGCAGCAGCCGATCGGAAAGAAAAGCCAGCGACCAGATGTCGTTCG
>JAJXXM010000382.1 GCA_021781095.1 bacterium | reverse complement strand
GAAGATTCCCGCTGATTTCGTGCCATTGGTCGCCGCCGTTATCGCTGCGCATCACGTCCCAGTGTTTCTGCATAAAGAGGACGTTCGGTTTCGCCGGATGCATGGCGAGCCGGTGGACGCAATGCCCGACCTCGGCGTTGGGGTCGGGAATATATTCCGATTGCAAACCGCGATTGATCGGCAGCCAGGTCGCGCCCCCATCGTCGCTGCGGAAGGCACCGGCTGCGGAGATCGCTACGTAGATACGCTGTGCGTTCGTACGATCGAGCAAAATGGTGTGCAGGCACATGCCGCCGGCTCCCGGATGCCAGCTGCTGCCGGTACTATGGTTGCGTAAACCGGAGAGTTCGTGCCAGTGCTCGCCGCCGTCGTCGGAGCGGAATAACGCGGCATCTTCGACCCCCGCATAAACGACGTCGGGATCGAGCGGAGAGGCTTCGAGGTGCCAGACGCGCTTGAACTCCCACGGACGCGACGAGCCGTCGTACCATTGGTGGGTTCCGGGAATACCGTCGTAGGTAAACTCGTTGTTGACGGGCTGCCACGTCTTGCCGCCGTCACTCGAGCGTTGGACGACCTGGCCGAACCATCCGCTGCTCTGCGAAGCGTAGAGGCGTTGGGGATCGGCGGGCGATCCGGCGACGTGATAGATCTCCCAACCGGCAAAAAAGGGCCCCTCGATGTTCCAACGCCGTCGAGCCTCATCGGCTTCGAGGATAAACGCCCCTTTTCGGGTTCCGGCGAGAACGCGCACTCCACTCATGGCAAGCCACCTCCGTCGCGGGGAGCCTGCGGCACGCTCGGTAGTCCTTCCTGTTGACACGCGCCGCGCTTGGTGGGAGAGCATCGACGCACCGGGCGCGAAGGAGCACGGCATGAAGGGAACGCGGCTCGACGATGCGGTCGCAGAGCAACTGGGGGTCTCACGGTCGCATGCTCGGAGCCTCATTCTCGAGGGTCGCGTGCGCGTCGGCGGCGTGCCGGCGCAAAAAGCGGGTGCGAACGTACCGTCGGGTTCGACGATCGAGGTGCGCAGCCCGAGGCGATTCGTCAGCCGTGGCGGCGAGAAACTCGAAGCCGCGCTCGATGCCTTCGCGCTCGACGTGCTTGGAGTGCGGGCGCTCGATATCGGCGCGTCGACCGGCGGCTTCACCGACTGTTTGCTCCAACGCGGCGCGGCGCACGTTACCGCGCTCGATGTAGGATACGGTCAGCTCGATTGGCGCTTGCGGAACGATCCGCGCGTCACCGTCATGGAACGGACGCACGCTCGCAATCTTCCCGCAGAGAGCTTTGCGGTACCATTCGATCTCATCGTGATCGACGTCTCGTTCATCTCCCTGCATACCATCCTCGCCTCGGCGATTCGCTTTCTCGCGCCCGATGGAAAGATCGTCGCGCTCGTCAAGCCGCAATTCGAAGCGGGGCGGGAACGACTCGGGCGCGGAGGGGTGGTGCGCGACCCCGCGGTCCATCGTGCGGTCTTGCGTGAGGTCCTCGGAGCGGCAACCTCCCTGGGGCTTCTTCCCGCCGCGCTCATCGCTTCGCCGCTCACCGGGCCGGCCGGCAATCGAGAGTTTCTCGTCGAGTTCCGGCGCTCCGGCGAATCGCTCGCCGAAGAACGAATCGACGAGGTCGTCGGCGAAGACCTCTCGGTACCATGAAAACGCTTTCGTTCGCGCGGCGTGCGGTCGCAGTTCACCTGTCGTCGCGCGAATCGGCGCACGAGTATGCGAAGCAATTCGTCGCGATGCTTGAGGCGCGCTCGATCTCGTGCGTCGTGCTCGACGACCGGAGCGGCGATGCCGAGGCACTTGCGCGGGTCGATCTCCTCGTCAGTATCGGTGGAGACGGAACGCTGCTCCGTGCCGCGCGGCGCGTCGTCGATCTCGGAATACCGATTCTCGGCATCAATACCGGGCGGTTGGGCTTCCTCACCGAGTTCGATAGCGACGATCCGCGTATCGCGGAGCTTCCCGATCTACTCGAACGCGGCTTGTTGATCGAAGAGCGCGCGGCCCTACGCGTCGAAGCGCGCGGTGAAAAACATTTCGCGCTCAACGACGTCGTGGTGCGCAAAGGCGATATCGCTCGCGTCGTCCCGTTTCGTTTGCATCTCGACGATGAAGAAGCGGTCGGCGTTCCCGCCGACGGCATCTGCGTCTGCACGCCCACGGGTTCGACGGCGTATTTTCTCTCCGCGGGCGGTTCGCTGATCTCCCCGCGCGTCGACGCCTTCGGCGTGGTACCGCTGCTTCCGCACACGCTCTTCTCGCGGCCGCTCATCGTTGCCGGCGACGCGCGCGTGACGATTCTCTGCGACGCCGATCTCGGCGGAGCGCACTTGGAGTGCGACGGTGACGTCGTGACCGAAATCGCACCGAACGAGCCCGTCGTCGTCTATCGCTATCCGCGACCGGTCCGCTTCGCTCGGGTCGAGGCCTTGCGGTTCTTCGAACGCCTCGAAGCGAAACTTCGCTGGGGCGCTTCGATCGTCGAAACCGTTCGGTAGGCGAAGCCGGTGCTACGATCCCTTCGCATCGAGAACTTCGCGCTCATCCGCAGCGCCGAAGTAGAGTTCGGCGCGGGGCTCACCGCGTGCACCGGTGAGACCGGCTCGGGAAAATCAATGCTCTTGGGTGCGCTCTCTTTTGCCTGTGGAATCCGGAACGATATCGAGAGCATCGCGCGGCCGAACCTCCGCACGCTCGTCACCCTACGACTCGACGCGAATCCCGAGTTGTTGGCTTGGCTCGCGGAGCGCGGCTACGAACTCGAAGAGGATGAAGAGCTTGCGGTGGAGCGCGAAATCTCGCGGAGCGGAAAGAGCGCGGCGCGCATCTGCGGGCGAAGCGCGAGCCTCGCTTCGCTCCGCGACCTCGGGCGCGAGATCGTCGATATCGTCGGCCAACACGAAGCGCAGCGGCTCACATCGGCGAGCTTTCAGCGCACGCTGCTCGACCGCTTCGGCGGAGCTCCCTCGCTCGACGCCGCAGCGGAGGTCGCCGAGGGCTATCGAGCGCTCCTCGATGCGCGCGAACGCTACACGAGCCTCGAAGATGCGCGCCGGACCGAACGCGAACGCGAAGCCTTCGTGCGCGACGCGCTCGCCGCGCTCGATGCGCTCCGTCCTCAAGCGGAGGAATATGCGTCGATGCGCGAGCGCCGCAGCATTCTCGCACATGGCGAGCGTATCGCCGCCGCCTTTCGCACGGCGCACGAAGCGCTCCGTGGCGACGAGGGCTCCGCGGATCGGGCGCTCGGCGCGGCGGATGCCGCACTGCGTTCGGTCGCCGCACTCGTTCCGGAGATCGCCGATTTTGCCTCGCGCGTCGAGGCGCTGCAAGGCGAGCTCGTCGATGTGGCGCTCGAACTCGACCGCTCGCTCGAACGGCTCGAGCGCGCTCCCGGCGAACTCGAGGCGCTCGAATCACGCGCCGCTGAATTCGAACGCATCGCACGGCTCTACGGTAATGGCGATCCCTACGCGCTCGCCGCTCGATGGGAGGAACTTCGCGAGGCATCGGAATTGCTCGACGGCGGCGAGGAACGTATCGCGGCGGCGCGCGAGAGCGAACGCGCCGCAGCCGAAGCGCTCGTGGCTGCCGACGAGCGATTGCGTGCGGCTCGGCGTGAAGCGGCCACGCGTCTGAGCGCGAGCGTTGAGGCGGAGTTCGCCGCACTCTCGCTCGCCGGAGCGCGTTTCGGGGTGACCTTCGAGCCGCGCGGCGAGATCGGTGCGCACGGGAGCGAGCGCACGCATTTTACGTTCGCGCCGAATCGGGGCGAACCCGAACGGCCGCTCGCGAAGATCGCCTCGGGCGGAGAACGCTCGCGCGTGTTGCTCGCGCTCGTTCTCGCGCTAGCCGCGGTACGGCGTGGAGCGAGCTATATCTTCGACGAAGTCGACGCGGGCATCGGTGGTGCCGTCGCCGCCGCCGTCGGCGAACGGTTGTCGCGATTGGCGGCCGACGCCCAAGTGATCTGCGTGACGCACCTCGCACAGATCGCCGTGCATGCCAGCACGCACCTAGTTCTAGAAAAGGTTGCGACCGGCGATACGACGGCGATCGCCCTCTGCCCGGTCGAGGGACCGAAGGAGCGCGAAAACGAGATCGCGCGGATGCTCTCGGGCGAGCCGCATCGACAAGCGCTCGACCACGCGCGCGAGATGCTCGCGCGCGCTAAGGAATCTGATGGATCTTTAGGACGTTCGTCCCGCCCGCGCCGACCGGCATCCCGGTCGTAAACGCGATCAGGTCGCCGCGTTCGACGAATCCCTCTTCTTGCATGCGTCGTTCCGTGACGTAAAGGAGGACGTCGATCGACGCGTATTGATCGATGAGCAGAGCCTCGACACCCCAGACCAATGCCAACCGCTGCGCGACCCGCCGGTGCGGTGTGAGCGCGACGATGCGCGCGCTCGGCCGAAACGCCGCGATGTGGTGCGCCGTATTTCCAGTGGTCGTGCCGGTCACGATATACGGAATCTTGAGTTCGCTGCTCGCTCGCGTCGCCGCTTCGGCGATGGAGCTCGCGATCGTCGGTTCGCTTTTCTCTAACCGCCGGTCGCGCAGGGTGGCGTGCGGGTAATGCTTTTCGATTTCGCGAGCGATCTCCGCCATCGTGCGGACCGCTTCGGTGGGATAAGCGCCGCGCGCCGTCTCGCCGGAGAGCATGATCGCGTCCGTGCCGTCGAGGATGGCGTTGGCGACGTCGGCGACTTCGGCGCGCGTCGGGCGCGAGTTTGCGGTCATCGATTCGAGCATCTGCGTCGCCGTCACGACCGGCTTACTCGCCCGGTTGCATCGAGCGATGAGATCCTTTTGGATCAACGGCACCTGTTCGAGCGGAATTTCGATGCCGAGATCGCCGCGAGCGACCATGATGCCGTCCGCGGCCGCGATGATGCGGTCGATATCTTCGAGCGCTTCGTGTTTTTCGATTTTCGCAAGGACCGGAACGTGCTTCCCGCGCTCTTTCATGAAGTTTTTCACGCGTTCGATATCGCCGACGCTACGAACGAACGAAACGGCGACGTAATCGACCTGCTGCTCGAGCCCAAAAGCGAGATATTCGAGGTCGCGGTCGGTGACGGCGTCGATATTGAGCGAACCATCGGGGTAGTTGATTCCCTGACGCGCGCGCAGGTCGCCGCCGAATTCGACGGTGGTGACGATGCGATCGGCATCTTTTTCGATGATGCGTAGGGTGATCGAGCCGTCTTGCAGGTAAATGCGCTTGCCGACTTCGACGTCGTGCGGCAACGCCGCATAGGAAACGCTCACGCCTTCGCTGCCGCCGACGCGATCGTCGACGTAGAGCTCGAAGCGATCGCCGCGTTCGAGCCGCACGCTCTCGGTGCCCTCGGTAAAACTGCCGGTGCGGACCTTCGGGCCCGGAAGATCTTGCAAGATGGCGATGTGGATGCCCAATTCATCGGCGAGTTCGCGTGCGGTACGGATGACGGCGGCGTGCTCGTCGGGCGTCCCGTGTGAAAAATTCAGCCGCAAGACATTTGCGCCGGAGACCAACAACGAACGCATCACGCTGCGCTCGCGAGAAGCGGGGCCGATCGTCGCAACGATCTTCGTCCGTTTTTGCATGATCGGTTCCATCGTTCTTCGCGATGCGCGCCCGGGATTGCAGGCTCCTGCGTCTCCGGGCGCGCATAACGCGCTCACGCGATGAACGAGCAATCGACCGACGACCGCGAACGCCGCGAGCAACGGAAACGCGACGCCCTCAGTGCGCTTGGGTCGCTCGCGCTCCATGCATTGATGGCGGCGACGCTTTTTACGATCTCGGTCGCTCCCTCGGCGCAAGAACCCGAGGCCAACGCAAGCAGCAGCACCGTGCTCATCGTCGAGCGAGAGGTCGCGGCCGTGCGCGCCAATCCGCGTCCGCAACCCCCACGCCCACGGCAGGTACAACGGCCGCCGCAGCCGCCGCGCCCGGAGCAGCAACCGCGCCTCCTCTCGGTGACGCGCCCGAGCGCCTCTCCGAAGCCGCCGCCGAGGCCGATTCGCACGCCCGCCCCGGCACCCGCGCCGAAACAGGCCGCGCCGACCGCTCGTCCGAGCCCGGCGCCGTTGGTCGCGCGCGTCGCTCCGAGCCCGAGCCCGGTGCCGACCCTTGCACCGCGCCCGTCACCGCAGCCGACGCACGAACCGCGGCCGCTTCCCTCGCCGCAACCGACGGTGATCCCCTCGCCGGCGCCGACGCTCGCGCCCTCGCCGGTGCCGACGCACGTGCCCTCGCCCGCGCCGCATCCCGTTCCCTCGCCGGCCCCGCACCCGGTGCGAAGCGTGGCAACCCCGGGACCGAAGCAATCCGCAGCGCCGGGACCGAAGGCACCCGTCTCACATGCGGTCGCCGCGCCCCGGCGTCCGGTCGCGATCGCTCCGACCCCGAAGCCTCACGGACACGCACGCCCCAACCCCTACCAGCAGCATCTGAACGCGCTGATTCCGCACGTGCGGAGCACTCCGCGCGGCATGACGCGCGTGCGAAGCGTCTACCATATCGGGAGCAACCTCGGCCCGACGCCGCCGAGCAGCGTTCTCGCGGCGACGAAGTTTCTCTACCGCCACAGCGGCAGCGATGGGCAGATCGAAATGTGGGTGACCGGGGTCTCGCATCGAGGACCCTTCACCATCTGTCGCGGGTGGTTGGTGCGCGTGCCGCCGCCGCGCTACGGGACTCCGCCCGGGCCGATCGGCGGACTCTTCGCCTCGGGAACGCGGCCCTTTCTCAATCCGATGCGCGGCGGCGAGCACCCGATCGTGCAAGCGAATGTTTCCTACACCTGTAACCCGAAGCTGCTCGAGCCGTTCACACCGCCATCTCCGTAATGGC
>JAJXXM010000185.1 GCA_021781095.1 bacterium | reverse complement strand
TTCGGCCGCTTCGACGACGTGCAGCGCGCTCTGTGCGTTGAGACGGTCGGCGAGCGGGCGCGTAAAACCCAACGGCATGTGCTGCACCAAGAGAATCGGCGTTGGGTAGTTTGCGGGCAGCGCCGGGATAACTTTCGAGAGCGCGACCGGGCCGCCCGTCGACGTGCCGATCGCCGTACATTCAAAGAATTCGTGCGACGCGCGCGGCGAAGCGGTCGGTGCGGGAGGCGCCGGAGCCGGTGCGGGCGCCGGTGGTGCCGAGCGGCGTTCCGGCGCGTGGCGGGCCGTCCGTCGACCGAAGATCGCAATTTTCGTCAGTAAGTCGCGCCGAACGTCCTTGATGTTTGCATAGACGCTATCGGGTTTCGCAATAAAATCGACCGCGCCAAGTTCCAACGCGCGGAAGGTCGTCTCCGCACCCTCGCGGGTGAGTGCGCTCACCATGATGATCGGCGTGCGCGAACGTTCGTGAATCAGCCGAACCGCTTCGAGCCCGCCGATGCCCGGCATCTCAACGTCCATCGTAATCACGTCGGGCTCGAGTTCGGCCGCGCGTGCGACGCCCTCCTCGCCGCTGCGTGCGGTTCCGACGACCTCGATATCCTCGGTGCCCTCCAACATCTTCACGATCGCCTGACGCATGAAGGCCGAGTCGTCGACGACGAGGACTTTAACGCGCGCCATCGTTCCCTCGCAGGCGATAGTAGATCGCCTTCGGCGTCACGATCGGCTCGTAGAGGTCGGTGAGCCTGATGATCGATTCGGCGTGGCCGAGAAAGAGATATCCGTTCGGGCGCAACGCCTTTGCAAAATTCTCGACGACTCGCTTTTGCGTCGGCTTATCGAAGTAGATCAGCACGTTCCGGCAGAAGATCGCGTCGGCCGGGCCGTACGCCGCGACCGCCTTCTGGTCGAGCAGATTGACGCGCGAGAACTCGACCATTTTCTTAATCTCGTCGGAGATAAAATACCCGCTCTCGAAGGGGCGGAAATTCTTCGCCATCACCTCCGGCGGCGTCGCGCGAAACGACAACTCGCGATAAAACCCGGTTCGCGCTTTCTCCAGCGCGCGCGGCGAGATATCGCCGGCCCGAATATCGATCTCCGAGGGCGCGATACGCCCGCCGGCGAGGAGCAGCATCGCGATCGTATAGGGTTCTTCCCCCGTCGAACACGCTGCCGACCAGATGCGCAGCCGTCGACGATTTTTCACGGCTTCGTCGACCACTTCGCTCGCCAGGACATCGAGTTGGGCGCGTTCGCGAAAAAAATAGGTTTCGTTATTGGAGAGCACCGAGGCGAGTTCGTCCCACTCGGCCTCGCGGTTCGGCGACATGGTGAGATAGCGATAATATTCGTCGAAGTCGGCGACGCGACACTTGATGAGCCGAGCCTGAAGCCTGCTCTGCAAGAGAAACTGCTTCGTATCGTCGTAATAAATACCGAATCGCTCGCGAATCGTATCCCGCAAGCGCGCGTACTGCTCCGACGTGATCGGCATTACCGACATCGCGACCTACGCAAGCAACGACCTCGCACCGAAACGCGCGGCCTGTGCATACAGAAAGATGCGATCGGCCCAGGTACGATCGAAACGCTCGTTCGCCACGAGTTCGGCAAAACGCGGCGCGGCGGCAAATTGTTCGAAGAGCAAGCGAAAGCGCTTGGGGCGACGGCTGAGAAATTCGAACAACTTCACGCGCCGCGCGAGCCGCGCGTAGAAGCGATCGTGCAGCGCTCGGGCGTACGCCGCCGAAGCTCGCGTCGCGTCGTCGCGATAGCGCCAAACGAGATCGGCCAACATTCTACCGCTCGTCGCCGCTTCGTAAATGCCCTCGCCGTTGGTCGCGTCGACGAGGCCGGCGGCCGTGCCCCCGATACTGACGCCATCGGCCCCGACGGTCGGGCGCGGCATCCCCCCGTAGAGCAGGTGCCCTTCGAGTTTCACGCGCGCCTCGATGCCGGGAGCGAGACGGCCGAGCGTTCGCGCGGCAAAGGCATCGAGCTCCTCGCGAAGTTCGGCACCGGGAACCTTCCCGGCGATTCCCAAGCCGATCGCGAGATGGTCGCGCTTGGGGAACATCCAGGCGACGACGGTGCGGCCGTCGCGCGCCGGGTAATAGTGCAGCTCCAACGTTTCGTAGGCAATCGGCGCGGCGGGGCGAGCGAGATACCATCGTTGCTGTAAGGTCGTCATCAATCCCGACGACCAACCCGAGAATGCGAATCGCGGGTGACGTTCCAATTTCGCCGTCGATCCCTGGGCGAGAAAGACGTGCCGCGCTGCGATGCGACGGCGTTCGCCGCGCGCCGTGTCGGCGTATTCGACGAGCGTACGCCCGCCCTCCGACGAGAGTTCGCGAAAGAGTGCGTTCGTACGAATCTCCGCGCCCGCCGCCGCGGCTCGCGCCGCAATCGTTCCATCGAGCTCCTCGCGCGTCGACGTGTGCCCGGGGCCGAAACGCACGGCGTGCTCGTCGCCATAGGGATCGAAGAGCGCGAGACGCGGCGTGTTACAATGGACCAACGATTCGGGAAGATCGAACTCGTGACAGAACCCCGGCCGAAGACCCGCAGCGCACACGCGCTTGCTCCCGACGACGCTATCCTTCTCCAGCACCACGACACCCAACCCGCGCGCGGCCGCCTCGCGGGCGGCAACGCCGCCGGCAGGACCGCAGCCAACGATAAGCAGGTCGGTCGACTCGATCATCCATGCTGCCATTCGCGCCGCACCTGCGTCACTCCGTTCCAGGTAGCGCTCGAGGCCGACCAGAACCTCCGGGCACATGATGAAGGATCGCAAACCAAGAAATTATCTCGATCTTCCGCTCGGGCTGCGCGCCCCCGAAGAGATCAACGTGGTCGTCGAGATTCCCGAAAAATCGCGCAATAAATACGAATACGACAAGGAACTCGATATCTTTCGCCTCGACCGCGTCCTTCATTCGGCGATCCATTACCCCGGCGACTATGGTTTCGCGCCGCAGACGCTCGCACTCGACGACGACCCGCTCGACGTGCTCGTCTTGACGATCGAACCAACCTTCCCGGGCTGTCTGGTTGCCGCACGGCCGATCGGCTTGCTCGAGATGTTCGACCAGGGGAAAGAGGACGACAAGGTGCTCGCCGTCCCGGTCGGCGAGCCCGCGTTCGAAGAGATCCACAACTTCACGCAGATCTTTCCGCACCTCCTCAAAAAGGTCTCGCACTTTTTCGAGAGCTACAAGCTCCTCGAAGGCAAGCAGACCCGCGTGGTGGGATGGCACGATGCGGCGAGCGCCCGCCGCGTCATTGCGGAGTCGCACCAGCGCTTTCTCGAGCGCGCCGAGGCGGGGCCGAGCACCTAAAGGGAGGACTCCCGGCTCGTACCGCCGTAGCGGCCGAGCGACCACTCTACCAGCGCCCCGTGCCGTCGGACCGGGGCCCCGTTTTCCGCGCTCTTATCTATAATTCAAAGGAAGCAATGTGACCACACAGCTAGCGATCCTGATTGCCCTGCTCGGCGGCCTGCTTGCCGTCGTCTACGGCATCGCGCTCATCTTCTGGGTTCTCTCGCGCCCGCAGGGGAACGACCGCATGAAGGAGATCGCCGCCGCGATTCAAGAGGGCGCGATGGCCTTCCTCAAACGGCAGTATACGACCGTCGCGATCGTCGCGATCGTTCTGGCAATCGTCATCGCCGTCGCCCCAACGCTCGGTAAAGAAGCCGCGATCGGATTTTTGATCGGCGCGATTCTTTCGGGCGCCGCCGGATTTATCGGCATGCTCGTCTCGGTGCGCGCCAACGTGCGTACCGCCGAAGCCGCGCGAGGCGGTATGGCGCCGGCGCTCGCCGTCGCTTTCCGCGGCGGTGCGGTCACCGGCATGCTCGTCGTGGGGCTCGGCCTGCTCGCCGTCGCAGGGTACTTCGGCATTCTGCTCCAGGTGAACGGCGGCGACGTCACGACCTCGCTCAATGCGATGGTCGGCCTCGCCTTCGGATGTTCGTTGATCTCGGTCTTCGCGCGCCTCGGCGGCGGAATCTATACGAAGGCCGCCGATGTCGGTGCCGATCTCGTCGGCAAGGTCGAGGCGGGCATCCCCGAGGACGATCCGCGCAACCCGGCGGTGATCGCCGACAACGTCGGGGATAACGTCGGCGATTGCGCCGGTATGGCGGCCGATCTCTTCGAAACCTACTGCGTGACCACCGTGGCCGCAATGTTGCTCGGCAATCTCGTCTTCGGTTCCTCGCTCCCTGGAGCGCCGACGTTCCCGCTGCTCATCGGCGCGGTCTCGATCGTCGCTTCGATCGTCGGCGTCTTCGCCGTCACGCTCGGAACCGTCGTGAAGGGCAAAGTCATGGGCGCGCTCTATCGCGGCATGGTCGTCGCCAGCGTCCTCTCGCTGATCGGCATTTACTTCCTCGCGCAGAACGTCTTCGCCGGAAGCAGCCTGAGCCCGACCGCGATCGTCGTGAGTGCGTTCGTCGGTCTCGCCGTAACGGGGCTGATCACGTTTATCACCGAGTACTATACCGGCTCGCAATTCTCGCCGGTGCAGCGTATCGCGAAGGCCTCGGTGACCGGACACGCGACCAACATGATCGCCGGGCTCGCCGTCTCGATGCAAGGGACCGCACTTCCCGCGATCGTTATCGTCGCCGGCATCCTGGTTTCGTACGGCGTCGCCAACCTCTACGGCGTCGCGATCGCCGTCATGTCGATGCTCTCGATGGCCGGTATCGTCGTCGCGATCGACTCATTCGGACCGATCACCGATAACGCCGGCGGTATCGCCGAGATGGCGGAGATGCCGAAAGAAGTTCGCGATATTACCGACCCGCTCGATGCGGTCGGCAACACGACCAAAGCGGTCACCAAGGGCTACGCGATCGGTTCGGCGGCGCTCGCTGCCGTGGTGCTCTTCGCGGCGTTCCTCCAAGAGCTCACCAAACACTCGTGCGCTGCCGGAAGCGATCCCTCGTGCGCCGCAGGCGTTGCGAATCTCTTCGCCATCGGCAATCCCTACGTACTCGTCGGGCTCTTCCTCGGCGGCCTGCTTCCCTATCTCTTCGCCTCGCTTTCGATGGAAGCGGTCGGACGCGCCGGTGGTGCGGTCGTCGAAGAAGTCCGTCGTCAGTTCCGCGAGATGCCCGGCATCATGGCCGGAACCCAGAAGCCCGATTACGGCACGACCGTGAGCATCGTCACTGCGGCGGCGCTCAAGGAGATGATCGTTCCGGCGCTGATTCCCGTCGGCGTTCCGGTCATCGTCGTCTTGCTCAGCGTCTTCAACGTTCTGCAAGGCACGACCGGCGCGCAGGTCATGGGCGGCATCTTGGTCGGATCGATCGTCACCGGATTCTTCGTCGCCATCTCGATGACGACGGGCGGCGGTGCGTGGGACAACGCCAAGAAATACATCGAAGAAGGCAACTTCGGCGGTAAGGGATCGATCGCGCATCAAGCCGCGGTCACCGGCGATACCGTCGGCGATCCCTATAAAGATACCGCCGGTCCGGCGATCAACCCGATGATCAAGGTGCTCAACATCGTCGCACTCTTGCTCGTCGGTTTCCTCGTTCACTAAATCCAGGCGGTCCATCGCCTGCGAAAGGGCGTCGCGCGAGCGCGGCGCCCTTTTTTATTCCAACGCGATGTATTTGCGATAGATCGCAAAATAGCTGACGGCGAGAAACGCGATCGCGAAGACCAGCAAACCGTCGCCGACGACGACCCCGACCGCGCTGCCGATAGGAAAGATCACGCGCAGGAGCAGCCGCGCCGCAAATGCGGTGACGTAAATCAATGCCGGCACGATTGCCGAGCCCAGCGTCATGACACCCCGGCTCTCCGTCGCATGCACCGGCGTATGCGCTCCCCGCAGAAATCCGAGCGGCGCGCCGAGCAGCACCCCGGCAACGACGGCGACGACGATCTCCCAGAGCGGCGACGGCGTGACGTGCTGCTCGACGTAGATGACCCAGATTCCGACGAATGCAAGCAGACTCGGCGCGACCCAGAGGCGCGCGGTGCTGATGCGTTGCGGGCGCGACATGCGAAAGAGCACCAAGGCAAAAGCGGCGACGTAGACGACGACGGTGAGCGCCGGCGGCGCGGTAGCTGTTTGCATGAACGAAAACTCCCTATCGATACGGCGACGAAACAAAGAGGCGCAACGCCGGTAAGCGTCGCGCCTCTTCTTCTGGTTACGGAGTCGAAACTACTTGATTTCGACCTTCGCGCCGGCTTCTTCGAGCTTCTTCTTGATGCTCTCAGCTTCGTCTTTGGCGACACCTTCCTTGATCGCTTTCGGAGCGCTTTCAACGAAGGACTTCGCTTCGGTGAGCCCGAGGCTCGTGATTTCGCGAACGGCCTTGATGACCTTGATCTTCTCCGGGCCCGCATCGGCGAGCACGACGTCGAATTCGGTCTTCTCGGCGGCCGGAGCGGCGGCGGCCGGGGCGGCCATCATCGCAACCGGTGCGGCGGCGCTGACGCCGTATTTTTCCTCGAGCTGCTTGACCAGGTCGGCGAGTTCGAGAACGGTGAGCTTATCGATATGTTCGATGATTTCGGCAACTGCCATGATAGATATCCTCTCTTATGATCCGGATTGCGCGAGTTTCTGCTCGCGAATTGCTTGAAGTGCGCGAACGAGGCCGCTTTGGTTCCCCGAAAGAACGGTCACGAGACCGCGCAACGGGCTTGCCAGCGAGCCGACCATTTTCGCGATAAGTTCGGCCTTGGGCGGGAGTTTTGCAAGCGCATCCACCTGCTTGGCATCGACGAATTTACCGTCGACGTAGGCAGCCTTCACCTCCAACGTTTTCACGTTGTCGGAGAATTCTTTGAGCGCTTTCGCCGGAGCGACGGGATCGAGACCCGCGAAGACGACGCCGGTCGGACCGTGAAGGTACGATTCGAACATCGAAGCGAGCTCGCCGTCGGCGGCGCGCTTG
>JAJXXM010000266.1 GCA_021781095.1 bacterium | reverse complement strand
TCCGCTTCGACGCGCGCCGCGAGCTCGCGACGCGATTGCGCGATCTCCGGAGTGTCCGCTCCGAGTCGGCTCGTCACCAACGCCAAGCGCGCGACGCGCGCATCGTACATCCGCGCGAATGCGAGCGCGACGTAGCCACCGAGCGAGTGGCCGACTACGGTGGCGCGTTCGATCCCGAGCGCATCGAGCATCGCCGCGATATCGCCCGCGAGTTGCTCCATAAGGTACGGTCCCGTGGAGAGCCCCGATGCTCCCATTCCACGAAGATCGGGAGCGATGACGCGATACTCGCGCGCGAGCGCGCTCGCCGTCGCTTCCCAGATTCGATGCGTCAGCGGGAAGCCGTGGAGCAGTACGACGGCTTCGCCATCCCCTCGAATATCGGCGAACAGTTCGATATCGTCGACGGCGACATGCATGGTCGAGAGAGCCTTTCGGAGCGGGCGAGTGGGCCGCGCAACGAGACGCAGCGGCGAGGGCTCTTCGCTCGGCGATGCGACAAAACTTGCAATAAAATCCTGCATCGAGTATAAGGAGGGCAATAACCCCGGTCGCACGACCGGAGAAAGGACATCGTACAAGAACGATGGCTGTAAAGAAAACCAAGGCCGCACCGAAACGTGCCGCCAAGAAAGCCGCTCCCAAAAAAGCGGCCCGTAAAGCGCCCGCCCGTAAGAAGGCGACGCGCAAGAAGACCGCCCGGAAGGCGACCGCGCGCAAGAAGACCACCCGCCGCAAGGCAGCGAAGCGCCCGGCTCGCAAGACGGCAAAACGCAAGACTGCGAAGCGCAAAACGGCGAAGCGCAGCACCGCGAAGCGCAAGACCACGAAGCGCAAGACCGCAAAACGCGCGACCCGTAAGGTAGCTCGCAAAGTGAGCAAGCCGCGCGCACGCAAAGCGACAGCACGTCGGAAAAAGGCAGCCGCCTAATCCGGCGTTTTTGTTTGCTGAGGAAACGAGCCGCCCCCCGCGGCTCGTTTTTTATCCCCGTCGCGGCGAGGGCGGCCGGCGCGAGCGCGGCGAAGAACGCCCGCGTGCCGCTCATCGTAACGCGCGATCTCCGCAAAGTTTTCCGTAGCGCGAAGCGCTTTCCGGGGGCGCTCGGCGCCCTGCGCGGCCTCTTCTCGCCCGTCTACGAAGATCGCGTCGCCGTCGCCGGGCTCTCGATGGAGATCGAACGCGGCGAGTTCATCGGCTACCTCGGCCCCAACGGTGCCGGGAAATCGACCACCATAAAAATGCTGACCGGGATCCTCGTTCCCAGCGGCGGCGAGATCGAGGTTGCGGGAATCGTTCCCCACCGCAAGCGCCGGGAGAACGCTCGCAATATCGGCGTCGTCTTCGGGCAGCGGACGCAGCTCTACTGGGATCTTCCGCTCGTCGATTCGTTCGAATTGCTGCGCGCCATTTACGGAATTCCGCAGGATCGCTATCGGCGTTCGCTCGATGCCTTCGTCGAGCTGCTGGAGATGGGCGATTTCTTGCGCACCCCGGTCCGCCAACTCTCGTTGGGTCAACGCATGCGCGGCGACTTCGCCGCAGCGATGCTGCACGAACCGCCGATTCTCTACCTCGACGAGCCGACCATCGGGCTCGACGTCGTCGCGAAAGAGGCGATCCGGATGTTCGTTTCCCGCGTCAATCGCGAACAAGGAACGACGATCGTCCTCACCACGCACGATCTCGCCGATGTGGAGCGCCTTTGCCGACGCATCGTCCTTATCGACCACGGGCGCGCGATCTTCGACGGGCCGATCGAGCGCATCAAGAATGAATACGGGCGCGAGCGCACCCTCGTCGTGCGCTTTACCGAAACCACCTCGGCGCCGGCGATTCCCGGTGCGCGGCTCGAGAGCCTCGAGGGACTGACCGCGCGTTTCGTTTTCGACCGCGCGACCCAACGCGTCGACCGTCTGGTGCGCGAAGTCAGCGATCGATACAGCGTGGAAGATATCGCCATCGAAGAACCGGAGCTCGAAGGGATCATCCGACACATCTACACGCAAGGGTATGCGGGGGAGGAACGAAGCGCATGATTTTCAGCAGCGGCGGAGCGAAGCCGAAGATTCATTCCAGTGCGTACGTCGCACCGAGCGCGGTGCTTTCGGGGGAAGTCATCGTCGGCCCCGATTGCGCGATCCTTCATGGGGCGGTCCTCACGGCGGAGGGCGCGCCGTTGGAGATCGGCGCGCGCTCGGTCATCATGGAGAACGCCGTCGTGAAAAGCAGCGGCGGGAAGGCCTTACAATTTTCAACGCGGATCGGCAAAGATTGCATCGTCGGCCCCGGAGCCTACGTCGTCGGTGCGCGGATCGACGACGGCTGCTTTATCGCATCGGGGGCGCGCGTTTTTAACGGCGCCCACATGGAGAGCGGGAGCGGGGTCGAACTCGGTGCGATTCTGCACGTCAACGCGCGGCTCGCTCGTGGCGCGAGCGTCCCGATGCAGCACATCGCCGCCGGCAACCCCGCCGCAATTTTTCCCCCGGAGAAGGCCGCTGAGGTCGCACAACGGCTCAACTTCTTCGAGAACGTCTTTAATATCGAAGCGGGCTCCGACGCGCGCGCGAAGGCCGCCGCCGCGTATTCAAAATTCCTCCGCGCATTTCATGCAACCGACGCGCGCACCGACACGGAGCGCACCACGAAACCAGTCGCGCGACGGGCCGGCGAGGAGCCTCCCCAGCAACAGGTCGCCGACGTCGGCGGCGTGGTCGATGCGATGATGCTCGAACTTCAGGAGATGGAGCACCGTCGCAAGGAAGCGACGAAAAAGCGACCGCCTTCGTGACGATCTTCGCCCCCTATATCGAGTACGCGCGCAAGGCGTTCGCTCGCGAGGCAACCTATCGCATCGAGCTGATCGCCGAGATCGGCTCGCTGGTGCTGCGCGTCTACCTGCTGCGTTCGTTATGGACCGCGCTCTACGCCCATAACGCGGCACCGATGGGGCTCCCCCTGCATTCGATGATCACCTATACCACCGTCGCGCTCTTGATGTCGCTCGTCCTCGAAGTCGATGGGACGCGCGTCATTCGCGAGAAGCTGCGTGAAGGCGGCATCGCGGTCGACTTGATGAAGCCCATCGTCGTTCCGTTTGCCTATTTTAGCGACGGGATCGGCCAAACGCTGGTCCACGCTCTGGCAATTCTCCCGTCGCTGTTGTTCGCGCTCCTATTGGTACGGATCGATGTGCCGTCGTTGCCGGTCCTTGCGATCTTCTTCTGTTCCTTCGCGCTTGGATACGGCGTGAATTTCTTCGTGAATTTTCTGATGAACGGGGTCGCCTTCTGGACGCTTGAGACCTTCGGCCTCCAACTCATCGTTCGCTGGATCTCCGACTTGCTGAGCGGGCAGATTCTCCCGCTCTCGTTCTTCCCCGGCTGGTTCGGCCGCGCGGTCTTCGCATTACCGTTTGCCGCGATCTATTCGACGCCGTTGCTCCTCTATGTCGGCATCATTCCCCCGGCACAATGGGCCGCCGCACTCGCGGTGCAAGCCGCCTGGCTCGCGGCAACGGCGGGCGCATCCTATCTGCTCTGGCGTGCCGCTTCGCAGCGCGTCGTGGTTCAGGGAGGGTAACGAGCGTGCTCGCCGCCTACGTGCAATACTGGAAGATCAACCTGCTCACGATGGTCGAATATCGCGCCGATTTTTTCATGTGGTTCGCTTTCACCATCGTCTATCACGGCACCGCGCTCGCCGCGCTTGCCGTGACGATGTTGCGATTCCCGTCGATGAACGGCTGGAGCCTGCGCGAGATGTTTTTCCTCTACGCGCTGTGGATGACGGCGCACGAACTGCACAACGCACTGTTTTTCAACGTCGTCTCCGTTCCCGAATACATCCGCGAAGGGCGTTTCGATCGCTTCTTCGTGCGGCCGTTCGACACGCTCTTTCAGGTGCTGACCGTCCCGTCGCGCACCTTTCCCGACGGATTCATCCTCGGGCTCGTCACGCTCGCGATCGCGACGCACGTCGCCGGCATCCACGTAACGCCGTTCACGGTTCTTACGATCGCCGCCGTGCTCTGCGGCGGCGCCGGCATCGACCTCGGCATCTCGCTCTTCGTCGCCGCGCTCTCATTTTGGCTCATTCGCGTCGATACGCTGCGCTGGATCGTCATGTCGCTGGAGCAAGATTTCACGCGCTATCCGATCAGCATCTACACGCGCGGAGTTCGCATCGTCCTCGCCTACGTGCTACCCTTTGCCTTTATGAATTATTTTCCGGCGAGTTACTTTCTCGGGAAACACGATGCGGCGTTCGGGCTCTCCCCGGAGGTCGGGCTCCTGACGCCGCTCATCGGTCTGCTCTGGACCGCGCTCTCGTATGCGTTTTGGAATATCGGCCTCCGGCATTACCAAGGGACCGGTTCTTAGGGCGTACGCGGCTCCATCGTCACGCTCGTCATCGTATCGCCGCGGCGAATCGCATCGAGCGTCTCGAAGCCATCGATCAGCTGGCCGAAGACGGTGTACTGTCCGTCGAGAAAACGCGCGTCGTCGAGACAGATATAAAACTGCGAGCCCGCCGAATCGGGATGCGAGGAGCGCGCCATCGCCAGCGTGCCGCGGAGGTGCGGGAGCGCACTGAATTCGGCTTTCAGGCGATAGCCCGGGCCGCCGGTGCCGTCGCCATCGGGGCACCCGCCCTGAATGACGAAACCGGGTTCCACTCGATGGAAGGTGAGGCCGTTGTAGAAGCCCGCTTGAACGAGCTTCACGAAAGCGGCGGCGTGGTTCGGTGCGGCGTCGGCGTTGAGCGACAATCGCATCTCGCCCTTCGGCGTGCTTATACGAACGACGTGCGAACGTGCGGTTTCGAGAAGCGCGTCGCGCTCCTCGGCCTGTGGTGGCGTGGCCATCGAAATTCCCCCCTGGACGGCTCGTGATACGGCGGGCGTTTCGATGACCCGATACCCAAAGGCCTCCGCCGCTTGCAACACCGCGAGCTTTTCGGCCCGCGAGAGCCGCTTGAAGCGCGCCTCGGTCGAGCGAGCGCCGCTCGCAGATTCCACGCGCCACCAAGCATGCAAGCGCACGGGCAGGGCCCGACGCGTCGCCTTCGCCCCGCGGCCGCGGAGGTGGGCGCGAACGCGGCGCGCGAGGTCGTTGCTCCAACCCGTGTAGAGTGCGCCGTCGGCACATTCCAGCACGTAAACGACCGGGTCCCCGTGCTGCGGGATTTGTCGCAGCAAGGTGCAAGTCTGCGATATGCTCGCACGATCGATCGCTTTCGCCGCCGCCGTTGCCGTCACCGCAACCGCCGCCGCGCCCTCCGCTTCGCCCGCCCCCGATCCTCGCATCCTCGCCATGGTGCGCGCCGTCTCGGCCTCGCACCTGCGCGCGATCGACGAGCGATTGGTGGGCTTCCGCACGCGCAACGATTTCTCGGAGATCCATTCGACGAAGACGCAAGGCGTCTTCGCCGCGCGCGACTGGCTCGTCGCTCAATTCAAAAAGATCGCTGCGACGACCGGCGGACGTATGACGGTTCGCCTCGACACCTACGTTCAGCCAAAACTCAAATACACGCCGCGCGCGGTCACCGAATCGAGCGTGATCGCGACGTTGCGCGGGACCGAACCGGGGCGCATCTACGTCATGTCGAGCCATTACGACGATTGCAACGGCAACTGCACCGACGGCCTCGGCGTCGCGCCGGGAGCGGACGATAATGCATCGGGCACCTCGGCGGTGCTTGAGGCCGCACGCGTGATGGCCGCCACGCACTTCCGCGGCACGATTATCTTCGCGTGCTTCGACGGAGAGGAACTAGGGCTCTGGGGATCCGACCATTTCGCCCACGAGATGGCCGCCCGGCACGCTCCCATTCTCGCCGATCTCAACAACGATATCGTCGGCAACTCCAAAACGCACGACGGCCGCAGCGTCTTTCACACGCTTCGCATTTTTAGCGAGGCGCTTCCCGCCGGCGCGAAACCACGACTGGTCAATCTTCTCGGCACCGAGAACGACTCGCCCTCGCGGGAACTCGCACGCTTTATCGTCTCGACCGATAAGCTCTATCTTCCGACGCTCCACATCCAAGAGATCTTCCGCGCCGATCGTTTTCTCCGCGGAGGCGACCAAGAATCGTTCCAAGCCATGGGCTTCCCGGCAATTCGGTTTACCGAGGCGAGCGAAGTCTTCGAACACCAACACCAGAACGTCCGCGTCGAGAACGGCGTGCAATACGGCGACCTTCCGCAGTACATCGACCCGCGCTATCTCGCGCAATCGACGCGCGCCAACGTCGCGGCACTCGCGACGCTCGCCCTCGGGCCGGCGGCACCGACGCACGTGCATATCGTTCTCGCGCACCTCGGTTACACCACGACGCTCCGCTGGCATCGTGCGGCCGACGCGACGGCGTACGAGGTCCTATGGCGCAAAACCGACGCCGCAACCTGGCAACACGTGCGCCCGGTCGGCGACGTAACGACGGTGACGTTGCCGATTAGCTACGACGACGACGTCTTCGCCGTGCGAAGCGTCGACGCGAACGGATTGCGCAGCGTCGGAGTCTTCCCCAGCCCGGTACGCAAATAGCGCGCGCCTCGATACGGCGGCTTCGGCCGCCTACTCGGCGCGACAACATTGCTACTCGGCGTAACATATCGGCCCGGCGACGACGAGCGACCGTGCGATGTCGGCGCACCCGACGAGCGATTCAGCGAGCGGCGCGCCTCGATACGGCGGCTTCGGCCGCCTACTCGGCGTGACAAAGCTGCGCGACTCCGCGTAACAAACCTGCGCGACTCGGCGTGACAAAGCTGCGCGACTCCGCGTAACAAAGCTGCGCGACTCGGCGTAACATATCGGCCCGGCGACGACGAGCGACCGTGCGATGTCGGCGCACCCGACGAGCGATTAAGCGAGCGGCGAGGACCCTGACATTGCTTGTCCGAGCCGCGAGCGTCTAGCGAGGAGCGGTGCGCCGCAGCCGCACGGGAGCGTACGCGCACGAA
>JAJXXM010000122.1 GCA_021781095.1 bacterium | reverse complement strand
GTTGATATTGAAGGTTGCGCCGGTAATGAAGGCGCTCTTTTCATCGATGAGAAAACGGACCGTACGCGCGATCTCCGAAGGGTCGCCCATGCGACCGATCGGCGTCTGCGCGGTTGCGGCGGCGATTGCGGCTTCGGGCATCGCGGCGACCATCTCGGTTTTGATGAATCCCGGCGCGATGGCGTTGCAGGTGATGCCGCGCCCGGCCATTTCCAGCGCGACGGTCTTGGTGAGGCCGAGCAAACCGGCCTTCGCCGACGCGTAATTCGCCTGCCCGATATTTCCGGTGAGCCCGATTACCGAACTAATGTTGACGATGCGGCCGTAGCCTTGCGCGATCATCTGTTCGATCACCGCCTTCGTCATGTAAAAAGGCCCCGAGAGATTGATCTGCAGGACCTTATGCCAATCCTCGATGCTGAGTTTTCGCAACGTCTTATCGGCGGTGATGCCGGCGTTGTTGATGAGGAAATCGATGCGCCCGTGTTTGGCGATGACGTCGTTGACCGCCGCGACGCAACGATCGTATTCGCCGACGTTGCTTTCGTAAAAAACGACGCGTTCCGCACTGCCGTTGAGCGTGCCGCGCAATTCTTGCGCGCGCGGCTCGTCGGCGGGGAGGCCGAGGATCGCCACGGTCGCTCCGTCGTCGGCGAGCAGCTTAGTCATCGCGGCGCCGAGGCCGCGTGCGCCCCCGGTGACGATGCCGACCCGGCCGACAAGTGAAGTGAGTGCCGCACTGGCTGCGGCAGCGGGGACCGTCGAATTGCTCATGCGCTAGGCTTACCTAGCGATGCAGTGGCCTCCTTTGCGCCAAACCTGAGCTTGACACGCTCGACGCCGTTGCTTAGGATGAAGTAAGGATGCAAAATAAGGAATTTCGAGCAAGGTTGACAAGTAAGAATCAGATGACGCTACCGAAGGGGGTTAGCGCCCTGCTCAACGTGGGGCCGGGCGATAGCATTCGCTTTGAACTGGGAGACGATGGCTCGATCGTGCTGCTCCCGCCCTCGGTGAGGGAGCGCCTCGCGCCGCTCGTCGGGCGGAGCCGACGGGGGGGCGGCAAGTCGCCTGAAGCGGTCGACGCGGAAGTGCGCGAGATGCGCGGCGATATCGAGGAATGATCGCGCTCGATACCAACGTCATCATCGATATTGAGGAGGGTACGCCGCAGAGCGCGGAGCGCGCCATGCGCGCGATCGAACGTGCGGGCGAACGCGCTGGGATCGTGATTTGCGGAATCGTCTACGCCGAACTCCACGCGCGTCCGCAGCATGCTGCGAACGATCTCGACGCTGCCCTCCGTACGGCGCGCATCGCCGTGGATCTCCAGCTGACGGCCGAAATCTGGCGTGAGGCGGGGCATGCGTACGCGGCCTACGCTCGTCGCCGGCGCGCCGCAGGTGGCGACTCCCCGCGAAGGATTCTCGCGGACTTCGTGATCGGGGCGCACGCGCACGCCGTCGGTTCGCTCGTTACACGGGACGCGGCCTTCTATCGCCGCGCCTTCCCCAAGCTTCGGGTCATCGCCGTCGATGAGCTCGAGGAAACCTCGAGTCGCCCTTGACGCCCCCCTGGGTTCATGCTATCGTACTAGTGAACTAGTATAACAGCACGAGCGCACGGGCGCTGGAAAGGACGCGATGCCGGTCATTTTTACCGTCGATCCCCGTAGCGGCATCCCGATCTACCTGCAGATTATCGAGCAGGTAAAACGATCGGTGGCGCTCGGGCTCCTCGCCTCCGGCGAGCAGTTGCCGACCGTCAAGCAACTCGCCCTCGATCTCACCGTCAACCCGAACACGGTTGCGCGCGCCTACCGCGATCTCGAACACGACGGCGTGATCGAGACTGCATCGGGGCGCGGCTCGTTCGTGCGCGCGAACGGCAGTGCCGATGCGGCGAGTATCGCCGCCGGGCGCGATGTCGCGCGCGGCGAGATCGACGGCGCGGTGCGCACGGCGAAATCGCTCGGGCTCGGACGCGCCGCCGTTACCGAACTCTTCGAATCATCTCTCGATCGCTGGCTCCCGGAGGAACCATGAACGCTCTCTCTATCACCGGATTGCGCAAGATCTACGGAAGCGTTGCCGCAGTCGACGGCATCGACCTCGAGATTCCGCAAGGCTGCGTCTTCGGCTTGCTCGGCCCGAACGGCGCGGGGAAAAGCACGACGTTTAAGTGCGTGCTCGGTCTCATTCGCGCGAGTGCGGGCCGCGTGCTCTTCGCGGGGGCGCCGCTCGAGCCGGGGGCCTTCGAACGCATCGCCTACGTCCCCGAACGAAGCGTGCTCTACGATTGGATGAGCGTCCGCGAACACATCGAGTACATGCAGAAAAACTTCGTCGGGTTCGATCCCGAGCGCGCGCGCGAATTGCTCGCCCAACTCGGCGTCGGCGACGAACGCAAAAAGGTTCGAGCGCTCTCGAAAGGCATGCGCACCGCGACCGCCGTCGCGCTCGCATTCGCACGGCGCGTCGATCTGCTGTTGCTCGACGAACCGACCAGCGGCCTCGACCCGGTCAATCAGCGCACCGTTCTCAATCTCATCATCAACGAAGCCGCTCACGGAACGACGGTCGTCTTTTCCTCGCATCAAATCGGTCAGGTCGAACGCGCGGCCGAACGAATCGCCGTGATGCAGCGCGGCCGGCTCGTCCTCGAAGGCGTCGTCGACGACCTCAAGGCCGGGCGAAAAATTGTGGAGGGAATTCTGCCGAGCGACGACTTCGCTATCAACGGCTTCGCGAGCGATGCACGCATCGGACGGCTCGACCGAAACGGCCGCATCCTGCGCGCCTACGTAACCGAGCAACCCGAGGCCATTGCCGAACAAATGAATGCGCTGGGCGCCCAAGGCTTACGCGTCGTCGATCTCAGCCTCGAAGATATTTTCTTGGATGCCGTCTCGCCGAAGGTAGCGACGGCATCGATCGTGGAGGGAGTCTAATCGTGGATTACGTTGCAGCGCTCCGTGGCCGGCGCGCTTTGACCGTCACGGTCATCGTCTTGGCGGCGATCTTCGTCGTCAACGCCATCGTACGGATCTCCTTGGGCTCTGCACTTCACATGGGTCCATCATTTACGACGCTCTCACGTATGAAGGGATCCGTCACCACCCACACGGTGTTGCCGGATGGAGCGAAGGAAACGATCATCGAGAATAAGCGGCTCAAGCGACGCGCGGTGATCATCGATCGCGGCTATCGTGGAACCACCTTGCATTCAACGAGCCCGGTGACGAAAAAAAGGCAAAAGACCGGGAGCAGCTCGGGTCCGTTCTTTACGGAGCGGCGGTCGATCACCGGAACGACGTACACCGACGATCTGCACTTCGGCAGCGCGATCGACTTCGGCTACCTTTGGTACGTCGCGCTGGTCGTCGGGTTCGTCATCGCCACGGTGCTTTCAGCGACCTTTTCGTCGGAGAATAACGGACATCTTGAAATGAGCTTCATGCGGCCGCGCTCGCGGGAGCTTCTGGCGATGCGGGCGATCGCAACGGACATGCTCACGATCCTGCTCGCCGAACTCGCGACGGTTGCCTTCGCGATCGCGACGCTCGCCCTCTATATCGAGGTTCATCCGACGTTCTCGCTTGAAACCGTCGGCGCGATCCTGCTGAATCTGCTCGCGCCGATCGCCTGGTATGCGATGCTCTTGGCGGCGACCGCGAGCCTACGCGGCGGGCGCGGGCTCGTGGTTGGCCTCGCGTGGCCACTCGCCTTCATTCTGCCGGGGCTCTTTAGCGGAACGGCAGGAAACGTGCTTCCCATCTGGCGGGTTTTGCATGCGATCGTTGCTTCGTTCGTGTGGCTCGACCCGCTCTGGTATATGCAGCACTTTTCGTTCACGCCGAAGACCGTCTCGCTCGGCGTGAATCTCGGCAACGCCTTGCAGCCGGCGCTTACCGGGATCTCGATTCTCGCATTCGTATATTTGGCGGTCGCCATTCTCCAATGGCGCCGGGTGGAGGCATAACCGTGCAGATATTCGGCATCAATCTTAGCGTACTGCTCGGCGGCCTCCGGCTGCGCTTCGTCCTCGGCTTCGAAGAAGTCGGCGAGGACTACATATCTAAACCGCCGTTGACGCTGTAGACCGCGCCGGTGATGTAGCTCGATTCGTCGTCGAGCAAAAATTCGACGACGCGAGCGACTTCATCGGGTTGGCCGAGCCGGCGCTGCGGAATCTTCTCGATCACCTTGGTGAGCGCGGCTTCGGGAATTGCGGCGACCATCTCGGTCTCGATAAATCCCGGAGCGACGCAATTCACGGTGATGCCGCGCTGCGACATCTCGAGCGCGAGGCTCTTGCTGAAACCGAAGAGCCCGGCCTTCGATGCGGCGTAGTTCGCTTGGCCGACGTTTCCGGTCTCTCCGATCACCGAACTGATATTTACGATGCGCCCGAAGCCGCGCTCGATCATATGCTCGAGCACGGCCTTCGTCATGCAGAACGCTCCGTACAAATTGACGTTGAGAACGGCCTGCCAATCTTCGTGCGTCATCTTGCGCATCGTTTTATCGACGGTGATGCCCGCATTGTTGATGAGGTAGTCGACGTGGCCGTACTTCGCAAGTACTTCCTCGACGACGCGCGTGCAATCGGCGGGATCGTCGACGCGCCCTTGCACGACGATAACGTTCGCTCCATCCGATAGCAGCTCGCTCTGCAAGCGCTCGGCGGTCTCGCGCCCTTTGCTAAATCCCGCAGCGACCGTAATGCCGTTGCGCGCCAATCTGCGGGTGATGGCGGCCCCGATGCCGCGCGCTCCACCCGTAACCAAAGCAACCCGTTGGTTTGACACCCATTTACCTCCGAGGCGACGAAGTACGTGCCTGCTGGTTAGGCGCTCCCGCTTCGAATCATGCGCGGCAAACCAAGCGCGGCCTTGGGGCACGCTCTTCCCAACTTCTTCCCATGGGTTGCATGAAACGGCAGTACCATCGACGGCATGGAAGCAGTGGCCGCACACCTCTACGATGATGCCCCTCGTGTGATCATTTGGGAGATGACGCGCGCCTGCGCGCTCGCCTGCCGCCATTGCCGAGCCGAGGCGATCCCGCACCGCAATCCCGAAGAGTTGAGCACCACCGAGGCGTTCGCGCTCGTCGATTCCATCGCGCGCTGTGGGAACCCGATCGTCGTCTTCACCGGCGGCGATCCGCTCATGCGCGACGACATCTATAAAATCATCGAACACGCCACCGAACGCGGCCTGCGCATCGCCGTCTCGCCGAGTGCGACCGGGCGCCTGCGCGATAGCTCGTTGCTCGAACTCGCTCGCGCCGGGTGCGAACGCATCAGCTTGAGCCTCGATGCCGCCGAAGCGGAGGTGCACGATGCATTCCGCGGCGTCAAGGGCTCCTTCGAACGCACGCTCGCCGGCTACCGCTCGGCGCGCGAGCACGGGATCTCCGTGCAGATCAACACGACGATCGCGCGCTTCAACCACCTCGATGTCGACCGCATCGCCGAGATGCTCGCCGAGCTCGATATCGCGCTGTGGAGCGTCTTCTTCCTCGTTCCAACGGGGCGCGCAGAACGCTCCGAAGTGCTCGATGCCGCCGAGACCGAAGAGGTCTTTCGCAAGCTCTACCGTCTCGAATCGCGGCTGCCGTTCGGAATTAAAACGACCGAAGCGCCGCATTACCGCCGCTACCGGGCGCAGCGGATCGCCTCGATGCCTCCGCGCGAACGTCCCACGACGATCGAGCCGCCCTGGCAACGCGTGCCCGCCGTCGGCGATGGCAAAGGCTTCGTCTTTATCTCGCATATCGGCGAGATCTCGCCGAGCGGATTTCTACCCTACGTCTGCGGGAACGTGCGCGATGCCGATCTCCTCGACATCTATCGTAACCACCCGGTCATGCAGCGTCTGCGCCGCCCCGAAACCTTCGATGGCAAATGCGGCGTCTGCGAATTCCGCGAACTCTGCGGTGGTTCGCGCTCGCGCGCGTATACGATGACCGGCGATGCCTTCGCCGCCGAACCGACCTGCGTGCACAAGCCCATCGCGATCGCCGAAGCGGTCTAAGGGGCGTTCAGTGTTTCAACGCGGCGGCGATCAATCGGTCGCGCAGTCGCGTCGGCAGGAGCGCGACGATCGATTGAATCCGCGCCTGGCGGCCGATGACGTATCGCTCGCGGGGGCGCGGCGCGTGCAGCGCGGCGATGACGGCGTCGGCGATGACCGTTGGATGCAAACCATGTCGTTCCTCGGCTTTGGTCTGCGCGAGCATCGCTTGGATCTCTTTCCCATACTGTGCGAGAGCTTCGGCGGGAAGTTGCTCGATCGCGTGCTCGGCGCCGGCGCGCCCCTTCGCCCAGATCGGCGTTTTGACGGCGGCGAATTCGAAGAGCGAGACGGCGATGCCGTGCGGGTGCAACTCCTGGCGTAACGCGTCGACGAGAATGGCGAGCGCGGCCTTCGAGGCTCCGTAGGGGCCGACCAAGGGAACGCCCATGCGCCCGGCGATCGAGCCGATAAAGAATGCGCGGCCACGGCTCGCACGCAGTTGTGGGAGCAGCGACTGCGTGAGCGCGATCGGCGCGAAGGTGTTGATTTCGAATTGTTCGACCAGCCGCGCGATCGGCAAATATTCCAGCGGTCCACCGACGGCGATGCCGGCGTTGTTCACTACCGCTCGCAGCGGCTGTGCGCACTGCGCGACGCTCTGTGCGGCGCGCGCGCGATCGGCGGCAATCGTGACGTCGAGCGAAATGGGCCGGAGGTTTGGGTGCTCGTCGACGAGCCGTTCGCGGTCGCTCTCTTTGCGAACGCCCGCAAACACAAGATAGCCTTCCGCTGCGAGGCGGAGCGCAAGCGCGTGCCCGATGCCGCTCGATGCACCGGTAACGACGACCGCGCCGCGCGTCGCTTCGCTTACGACTTCGGTTTCCAAGCGCCGAGAATCGCGCCTTGCAGGGCCATCCCGATGGCGACGAAGCCGACGTTGATCCACCCGAGTTCCGCACCGCGCATTTCGAACGCGTACGTCATCCAGGTCATCGAGCCGAAGATCAAGAGCCCGAGCGAGAGCCCGATAAAGGCG
>JAJXXM010000034.1 GCA_021781095.1 bacterium | reverse complement strand
GTATCTGCACGCGTACGAATCGGGTTCGCAAGCGCGCGCCGGCATCGGCAAGTACATCACGTTCTACAACGGCGCCCGCCCACACTCGGCGCTTGACGGCCGAACGCCGGACGCGGCATACTTCACTACACTGGCCGCCGATCGAGCGGTCCTACTTGCGGAGACACCACTTATCGGCGCGTGATTTTCAGCTCGAAAAAACGAGGCCACCTCTCCTGGAGAGAAATCCGGCTTTCCTAAATGAATCCTCGCGAGTTAGAAGACAAACGTTAGGAGCGTTGCAGAACTTGATATAACACGTGGCTACCGTCAAGCAACCCCAACGACTTAAGACCTATTCCGAGAGCAGCGTTACCTGGTGGGGCGATCACATAAATGGGAGCTTCTCGCAACCACTGAGGGTACATCCTGGCGTATTGTCCTGGTTGCGCCGAAATTACCGTTCTGTCGGGGAACGACCCGTCCACGTAGGCCCCGTACGCTAGAGATGCCGCGTCTAGCCACGTCGTGACAACGATAGACCCTTGTGGGATGCGTTTTACGGCTTCGCTAATGAGAGCCCGCCCCCCCATGTTGTTTCGGTTGTTAAAAATCCCTTGATTATTATAAAAAGTTTGCGCTCCCCAAAGCAGCATCAACGTCGCTACTATGGCCTTGCGAGCCCATGCTTTTTCGGCTCCTAGGGAAATCGATGCGCCAGACATCAAAATCGGAATGAGCCAAAATGAGAGTAACCGATATCGGTCAGGATCCCCTTCCACGGCTGCAAATGCATACGAAAACGGAATGGCCATAGTGCCGAGCAGGACGAGCACGGTCGTAAAGCGTCGGTTATACCTCCACAGACGCTGGAGCCCTAGGAACGCAAGAATGATTCCGAATGCTCCGTACTCTGTGTTTAGACTTGTAAGCCACTGCCACAGGTAGTTTTGGATTTGGCTCGGGTTCCAAGCCGCCCACACGGCACCGCTAACATGAAATTGACTTCCTGATATCTCTTTGATGAATCCTGACCAAGTACTAGGATCGTTATAGTTGAGCAAGATGCTGCCCGTTGTTCCGATAAGCCGAGCAGTCGGGTCTCCATGATGGCCCATAACGTAGGCTGATCGGATGGGGAGATATAGGTACAGCGACAGGCAAACCACGATAATACCGAGACTGATTGATACTTCGCGGAACGACGGTTTCCGATGAGCGAGAAAGTACAGAACCAAGAGACCAGGGATTAACCAAATGGCTATAGGGTGCGTGGCAAGTGCAAGGCCGAAGAAGAGCGTTGTGGCAAAATAATACTTGATCGCACACGTTCGCAAAAATTTTATCCCATAGAGGATTGCTCCGACACTGAGGGCGAGGGCCAGATCGTGTACCTCGGCACGACTTGCATGGGTCCAGACGATGCTGCCTACGCCAAACCACAACGCAGCTAAAAGCGCGATGAATTTCGGGACGTTCAATTCCCGCGAGACAAGATAGCCCCCGTAACATGCCGTAGCTACCCAAAATGAGCTGAAGATATTGAGCCGGTATGCCACCGTACCAAAAATGAAAATATGGCTATAGGCCCATCCCAGGAGTGTGTAAAAAGGGAACCCGGTTGGATGCGCGATCCCTAACAAATATGGGACAGCCTGTAACTCTGCTGTATCCCATGATGCGGGCTCACTCGATACCGATCGAGCGTAAATGACGAAAGGGAGTAGAAACGAAAGCAGTTCGTATACATGCTCAACGATGCCTTTTCGCGTCCACCGTGCGACGGCACTGATGCCGATCCACATCGCTGCGCCGAGTCTAAGCCCGGAATCGTCGCGCTTGACAAGGGTAGCAAGAAGCGGCTGGTTCAAGTTAGGGTTTCCTCGTAGCCTCAGGGATTCTCCCCCCTAGTTTTGATCGATGGGAGGTGCCCAACCAGGAGGGAATCGCCATACGACCGCCAACCGGGGAATCGTCGGCGGAGTGATATGGCTTTCGTTGATATGCGCTACACTCTTTCTTGCTAGAAAAAAGGCTTGTCGCTGATGAAAGCATCTACACTGCGTGTTTTTGCGGTAGTCCCATCTGTATTTTTTTTACTGATGCAGGGGTGCACCGCCGGGAGTGCTCCATCAATAACTGGACCTAATGGTTCACAATTACCACAACCCGGCATGACAATCCTCGCGCCGCCGTACAAACCCGGGATGCGTCTCGTGCCGGACTCAACCCGGCGCATAAATCTAGCACCTCGCCCGATTTATAATCGCATTCAGGATCTTGCCGATCTCAGAAAACTTCGCAACGGCACACGACATCCGGCCAATGTTCTACAAGTCAGCAACAACGGTGGTCAAAGTGGATTTAATCTCGCGGGCGCCGACGTTCAAGGTTCGTACGCTGGGCAACAGGTCATTCCCGGCTTTTTTCTTCCGAGCTCCGATATTATTTATGCCCCGACGATGCGCCCCGGCGATCCATCGTGCCTAGAAGGTTCGGTTGTATACGATGGAGTTCACGATAACTATTTCGTTGGCTTCTATGCCTTTTGTGGATCTGCAAATGTAGATGGATTCTATGGGATGAAACCCATTAATGATCCCGCGTTTCAGCAGTACGAAGTCCCATATAACGGACACATCGACGTAACGATGGAAGTGCGTTACTTCGCAAGCGACGAAAAATGGCACGGCCTGCTCTATAACTACACTCAGCACCAGTGGGAGGATATCTTCGACGCTGGTGGATCGTGTGGGCCAGGCCCAACATATGCACGAGAAGACGCACCGGGCGGCTGCTACCTCCGAGGAGGAACCGTTGGTGGCGGATGGGACATGTTTGAAACGCACTACTACTCAACTGGAGCGGTCTGCCCGCGGATTCCTACGATCGAAAGCGATGCGGTTCAACTGGAATCGCCCCAAGGTACGTGGAGCCTCGCACCAGCTATCGATTATTACAATTGGGGCGATTGCTCAAGTGCCGCAGGGACTTCATGGCCCTATGACCTTTTTAGCGAAGGTGTAAACTCGATTAGCGGTGATGCGTGGTCAATAAGGACTGGGGGGACGCCCCCGCCGATCCCGAGACCAACAGTTCCTCCCGGATGGCCCCACCTCTGAGAGCTGGTAGACTTACTTTTTGTCGGTTCTTATAATCCATCGCCCATGATGCGCGGAAGCGGGGCATCGTCGAAGAGCGTGGCGCGCCGCACGTAGCCGCGCAGGATCGTCGTCGAGCGATGTCCCGTCACCGCTTGCAGGCTGACCTCGGCAACGCCGCGCATCGCCCCGCTGGTGACGAATCCCGCGCGCAGACTATGGGCGCTAAAATCGCCGTCGAGGTGGGCGCGCCGCGCGAGGCGTTGCACCAAGCGCGCGATGTCGCGGCCATCGATGCGGTGTGGTTGCAACGCGCCGCGCAGTGAGAATGTCCGGAAGAGCGCCCCGTCGGTGATCTGTGCAGCGGCGAGCCACGCCTGCAGCGCCTGCACCGGGCAGAGCGGCGTCGTGCGTAACTGCGGAATCGCGACCTCGCGTCCCAGGCCGCACTGATCGGTCTTCGAGCGGCGTAGCGTCACGATCGCGCCGCGCGCTTCGAAGCGCACGTCGGTGCAATCGAGCGCGGCGACCTCGCTGCGGCGAAAGCCGCCGGCGAACGTGAGGAGCAGCAGGGCGCGATCGCGGAGGCCTTTGAGGCCGGGGTCGAGGCGATGCAGCACGTCTTTGAGCAGCTCGACGGTGAGCGCGCTCTTGCGCCGCGGCGCCTCGCCGTGGGTGCGCGCGATCCCGGTGAGGATCTCGCGGACGATCGGATCGCTGGTCGGCGCTGCGAACCCCTGCAGTTTGTGGGTCTGCGCGATCGCGACCAGCCGCCGGCGGATCGTGGCGACGGCTTTGACGCCGGCGAGCGCGGTGATGTAGTGCGCGACGGCCTGCGGAGGCGCTGGAAGGGCGTCGAAGGCGGAGTGGGCGCAGAAGGCGGTAAAATCGCGCCAATCGCGCTCGTAGGCGCGCTGCGTGGCCGCCGCGCGCGCGTTGCGCGCGTAGGCTTTGGCGCGTTCGGCGGTGCAGGCAAGCGCGGTCGCGTCCGCGACGAGCGCCACTTATCGCTCGAACGTAGGGCGTTGCGGTTGACGCTTGACGTGCTCGATCTTCGCGATCTCCGCGCATGCCGCGCGCGGGCCAGTTCCCGGGCCGGTTCCGATGAGAATCTCGAGCATGCGGCGATGGTGTGCGGGGTCGACGCTCTCCAGTGCGGAGACGAGTGCGGCAAAGTCGCCGTCGGGATACAAGCCTGCGAGCCGCTCGCAATGAGCATCGCTCAGCCCGCTCGACCTGAGGACTTTTTGGAGCTTGCGGAGACCGGGGCCGATCGGGGTCGTCATGGTGCGGGGCGTTCCGTCGCCTGCGTCCGAGAACCTTCCCTTCTCGGACACGCACACGCCGATCGCGACGCCGCCCTCCGCCACCCCAAAAGCAAAAAGGGCGCCGTTTCCGGTTGCCCCTTTGCCAGCCTAAATCAGAAGCAGTCCGAAGCCCTCGCTTCGCTGCGGGCCGTGAACCTCGGGTGATCGAGGGATCTCGGTTCAGGGACGCACGGAATATTGTTGGCCTTGCAGCCTCACCCACGCCGATGATGCCATCTCTCGCGGTAAAATTCCCCCTCCATACGACCAGTGCCAGGCGGACTCTACCGAGGATGTGCAGATGTTGCCTTACGGCGCGCGGCTACGTGCCTGACGACGTTGCCGCAGCCCGGTGACGCTCACGCTGCGCGTGGTACTCGCGCCGCGCGTCGTTGATGGCCTGAGCCAGCTCCGCATCACTGCCCCGCTCACCCGTGCCAAGCGCCGCTTGGTCGGGAATATCGATCAAGCGCAATTCGGGATTGGCCAGGAAGGCGCGTCGGGCGATGTTGCTGCTGTTCATATCGACAACGGTAGCGCACCACGTGCAAGCCCGGCGAGAGTACGAAGTACTCTCAAGATCTGGTCTGATTGTATGGGTCTGTCCCCGGTGGTTTGTTAGTGTTGCTATACCGGGTACTCTTATGGTACCTTATTCGGGTAGTGAAAAACCCGCCGTCCCCCGCGCCCAAGCGCCGGACCGCACGCTTCGCGATGTGCGACCCCGCCTGGCTCACCATGGATCTCACCGCCCGCGAGTTGCGCGTGCTGCTTGCCCTCTCGCTCTACGCCGATTGGACGCAGACCGGTCACGGACGCTGCTATCCCAAGCGCGACACCTTGGCCCTCACCACGGGGCTGGAAATCTCGCACGTGAGCGAATCCGTTCGCTCGCTCTCTGCAACCCATCACCTCATCACGGTCGTACGATTCGGCCGCAAAAATGTCTACTACGTGCGCGCAATCGGGGCGACCGAGCTCATGCCACCATCGGATCCACAGCCGTTCTTCGAACACCTCGCGCATCGCGGCGTCCGGCTGAATGTGGTAGACGGGCATGTAGTCTACGATCCCGACACGCGCCTCAAACTCGACCAGCTCCCGCCACTGTACAAGGCAATCACTAGTGATTACATGCGCGGACTCACCGCACTCCGGCTTACCAACGCCATCCACGCCAACCGCAACGCAAAGGAGTTGATCCCCGTATGAAGAGCGATCTACCGCGCGCCGTGATCGACACACAGGTGTGGGTCTTCATTTTCGAACGCGAAACCCTGCACGCGTTCGAATCCAAACAACCGTACCGCGCGATTCTCGAGGCGCTCGAAGACGGCCAATTCGCGCCGGTCTTCTCTCCCGCAACGCTCGATGAATTGCAGTACCTGTTGACCAAGAGCAAAGCGGTTGCGCAGCGCTTCAACATCGACGTCACGCTAGCGGAGTATTTTATCGAGGCGATCAGTTCGGTCGACGTCGGGGCAGTCGTCGTGGACATCGGCGAGCCGCACCGGGTTTGCAGCGATCCCGACGATGATGCGTTCATCGAGACGGCCATCGTCGGCAAAGCGCGCTATCTGGTTTCCGAAGACGGCGACCTCCATGAAGACGCCGTCAAGCGGCATCTGACAGCGCATGGCATCCGCGTCGTGTATCCAAACCAATTCCGCAAGATTCTCGAAGTCGCACAAAAACCCGAGCCTGCGTAGCGGCGTCGCCGACGAACGTGCGGGTATTCGTCGTCTCAGAATCCATCTTCAGGATCCATTCAGAGCATACCACTCGAACCAAGCGACCATTATTGTGTTCTCCAGCGCGGTGACCGGAATCGGTGCGCATCGGGCAACTCCACGATCGGGAGCGTGTCGTCGTCGTACCGCAGCACCGCTTCGCCGATCGATCGCGGAACCGAGGTATAGTGTTTATCGCTCTGCCAACTCTCGCACCGACAAAAAAAATTTGCAGCGTATTCGCGACGGATCCAGAGAAAACGCCGCCGGCGCGTCGGTTCCCAAACGAACTGCGCTCGTCGAAACTGCCACCAATGGGACTCTGCGTCGAACGGAAGACTGCTGCGATTGGTCTCGAACCCACCCGTCGTGACATAATGATACCAGGTCACCTGCTCTGGCCGATACCGAGCGGCAAGCACCTCGCGATAGTACACCGTTGGTAGTTGCACATAGCCTGCTTCATCGCTACTGATGTTTGGGAACGTCCCGCGAACGCTCGGGCTGAGAAAACAGACGTGCGCCTCGGTCGGGGACAACTCCGATATGACAATTGCTTCCGACGAACTCATCGCTCGCCCCCAAAGCCCACCCCACCGAACGCGCTCGATGCGTCGGTCGCATCCGATACGAAGCGGATCGGCAAACGCTGTAAGCCCATCAGGTTGCCGATGTCGGTCTCGCTTGCGCACGAGCGCAATCCAGCTCCGGTAATCGAGTTCACGTGATACTACTTTATATTGAGCGCGCATGTCGGCTGGCGACCACGCGGGATCCAAAGGAAACAGCTCTTCTACGACGTGTGCGTGATCGGGAAAGTTGAACTGGAGCCGATTGACGAGTTCCGCATGGTACTCCTCGATCGTCGGGTAACGTTTTTCGAGCTCGGTCCACATGTCGTAAACGTTATCGTTGCGCCCAATAGCATCGACGCGACATTTTGCGGCAAGCCATTTGGTTTCCCATTGCGGATCGTATTCAGGATTAGGAGTCCGCATCGCC
>JAJXXM010000004.1 GCA_021781095.1 bacterium | reverse complement strand
ATCGTGTACATGGACCCGCCCTACGCCGACCCCGTTCCGCTTCAGGCGTTCCGCCTGATGGCCGAGCGCGAACTGCTCGCACCGAACGCCGTCGTGATTTACGAACATAGCGCGAAGCGAATTTTGCCGACGATACCGGGGTATCGCGGCGTCAGAGAAGAAGTCTACGGCGATGTCGCTCTCGCGTTTTTCGAACCCGACAACGGCTAGGATCGCCGCCGCGTGACCCGTGCGATCTATCCGGGGTCGTTCGATCCGCCGACGAACGGGCATCTCGACGTCATCGAACGCGCGTCGCATGCGTTTGCCGAACTCTTAGTCGCCGTCGTCGTCAATCCGCAGAAGCGCCATCCGATGTTCACGCTCGACGAGCGCGAACGCATGTTGCGTGAGTCGGTCGCCCACCTCGGCAACGTGCGCGTCTGTCACTTTCGCGGCCTGCTCGCCGACTTCGTGCGTGCCGAGAAGGTCGACGTGATCGTGAAGGGGTTGCGCGTCGTTTCGGACTTCGAGAGCGAGATGGCGACCGCGCTGATGAATCGAACGCTCTCCGACGTCGATACGCTCTTTCTCATGTCGGATCAGCGGTTTTCGTTCGTGAGTTCGAGTATCGTCAAAGAAGTGTTTTTTCTCGGCGGGGATGTGAGCGGGCTGGTCCCCGAGCCCGTGCTACGAATGATGTCGACCAAACGCAGCGAACGTTCGCATCGAAACGGAGGGTAATAATGTCGGTTGAACGCGTTCTCGAGAAACTTCAAGCCTACGTCCACGAAGGGATGTGGCTGCCGGCCGGATATCGCATTCTCTCGGCCGAGCGTATCGACGAATTCGTCGATAAAATTCGCGATTCGCTCCCCAACGAGATCGGCCGCGCGAAGGTGATCGCGCGCGACGGCGACCTTCTGGTGCGCAATGCGCAGGAGCGGGCGGAAGCGCTCCTCGCCGAGGCCTCGGCGAAGCACGAAGAATTACTCGACGAACACGAGATCGTCCGTCGCGCGCGGGCGACTGCCGAGGCGGTGCTGCGCGACGCGCAAGAGCGCGCCAAGAAGGTGCGCGAGGGCGCCGATCACTACGCCGAGCAGATGCTCGCCGAGCTCGAAGGGCGCCTCGGCGGAGCGCTCGCTTCGGTGCGCAAAGGGCGCGACGCGCTTGCCGGCCGCGTTCCGCAGCCGACCGCCGCCGCCGCGGTAAGCAACGATCCGCTCGCCGATGCCGCCGCAAAAAATAAGCGCCTGGCATTCGATGCGCAGGCGCCGGAGGAAGCCGAAGCGGTGGAGGCGCTCTCGTAAACGAGAGCGAGCGTTAGACGGGCGGCGCCTGGACGTTCTGCGCGAACGCTTCGAGGCGCGCTCGATCGATCGCTTTGACGCGCCCGCGGTCTAACTCGACCGCGTGCGCGTTTTTCAATCGGAGCAGCGCGCGTGCGGCCATGTCGCGGACGGTGCCGGCGGCTGCGGCGATCTGCGCTTGCGAAAGGTTCTCGACACCCGGTAACCCGCGCGTCATGCCGACCGAGGTCCGGGCATACCCGAGCAAAAATTTCGAAACGCGCTGTAAGACGTGCGCGAAGGCGAGATCGGCGATCGTGTCGATCGAGCGTCGGCGCGCCTGCGAGGAGCCGATGAGAAACCCGAGCGCGAGCTCGGCATCGTTACGGCAGGCGTGAATGACCGCTTCGCTCGGTATCGTGACGATCGTGGCATCGGTGAGCGCTTCGGCGCGCGTCGTGGCGCCGCCGCCGTCGAAGGTTCCGCTCTCGTTGAGCGTGTCGTGCGTAAGCCGCTCCCCGATGGTATGAGTTTTTCCATCGGGCGAGAGCAACGTGTAAATAACCTTGCCGCTTTTCACGATGCCGAGATACGGCCAGAGCTCGCCTTCGTCGAAGATCGTATCGCCCGATTTAAAAGAGCGCTCGCTCAACTGGCCTGCGAGTTCTTTAATCGTGGAGGCCTTGGCGTCGCTAAATTGCGAGACGTGCTGAAGAAAAACTTCGCCGTCGGCATGTTCGTCGATGCGTTCGAGCCGCAGCGTCCAACGATTGCCGCCCAGGTTGCGCGCGTCCCACGAAAATCGCCCGGGTCGCAACTGGGTGAGTTCGTTGCGCAGCGCTCGCGGGTCGCCTTCTTCGCGGATCTCCAAGATATTTCCGAGCTGGAGTTTATCGAAGGCTTCGAGGATCTGGTCGGTCTTCGTCGCCGGTGAAAGCGAGCGTGCATCGAGCGTAAAGGCAGCAGGTCGATTGATCGGCATAACGCGCGCTGATTATGGATAGAGGAGGGATGGGCCTGCCGGAGCGGGGCTTTCCCAGGCAGAAGTGGGGGGTATGAACAGTACCCCATCAGATCAGGACATCGTCATCATTGCCGGCGCCCGCACCCCGTTCGGCAACTTCGGCGGGGCGCTCTCGGCGCTGACCGCAACCGACCTCGGCGTCGCGGCGGCGAGCGGCGCGATCCTTCGTAGCGGCGTTCCGGCGGCCTCGATCGACGAGGTGATCTTCGGCAACGTCATCCAGAGCAGCGCCGACGCAATCTACCTCGCGCGCCACATCGGCCTGCGGGCCGGCCTTCCGGTCGCGGCTCCGGCCCTCACGCTCAATCGGCTCTGCGGATCGGGGCTGCAGGCGATTCTCTCGGGCGCCCAGTCGCTCGCCCTCGGGCAGGCGCGGTACGTGCTCGCCGGGGGAGCGGAATCGATGAGCCAGGCACCGCACGTCGTTCGCGGCGCTCGCAGCGGCTTCGCGCTCGGGGCGAAGGTTGCGTTCGAAGATTCACTCTGGGAAGCCCTGACCGACTCGTACAACGGCATGCCGATGGCGATTACCGCCGAGAATCTCGCTTCGAAGTATTCGGTATCGCGAGAGGAGTGCGATGCATTCGCACTCGCGAGCCAAGAACGGGCGCTCGAGGCACAACGGAGCGGGTATTTCGCCGACGAGATCGTTCCCGTCGACGTTCCCGGGCCGAAGGGAACGACGCAGCGGATCGATCGTGACGAAGGGCCGCGCGAAGGCCTTTCGATGGAACGGCTCGCGAAGTTGCCCGCGCGATTCCGCAAAGACGGCGTCGTGACCCCGGGGAATGCCAGCGGTATCACCGACGGCGCGGCGGCGGTCGTGCTGACGACCGTGAAGCAGGCGCGAGCGGATGGCCTTCGCTGGATCGGACGACTGCTCGGCGGAGCCTCGGTCGGCGTCGAACCCGACATTATGGGCATCGGCCCGGCGATGGCGATTCCCGCAGCGCTGCAGCGCGCCGGCATCGCGCGCGGTCGAGTCGACCTCGTCGAGATCAACGAAGCGTTCGCACCGCAGGTGATCGCTTGCCTTCGCGATCTCGGTGACGACGGCAGCAAGCTCAATCCGCACGGAGGTGCGATCGCGCTCGGGCATCCGCTCGGAGCCTCGGGCACGCGCATCGCTTATACCGCGCTCCACGAACTCCAACGTCGCGGCGGTGGTATCGCGGTGGCCTCGGCATGTATCGGCGGCGGGCAAGGGATCGCCGCGGTTTTCGCCGCGGAGTAGGATGAACGGCGAGCAAGCGCCCCCGCGGCGTCGCGTGCCGTGGGGGCGCATTCTCGACGGCGTGGCGATCGCGCTCATCCTGTTCGCGTTGTGGAGGCTCTTCGTCGCCCCACGATTCCTCAACGCGCCGGGCGCCTATCCGGCCCCGCGCGTAGCGTTCGCTCGCCTCGATGGCGGCGCGCCGTTTACCATCGCCTCGGCACGTGGGCGCGTACTCTTTCTCGATTTTTTTGCAACCTGGTGCACGCCGTGTCGGGCGGAGCTGCCCTTCATCCAATCGTGGGAGCGCGCGCACCCGCGTGCGTTGGTCGTCCCCGTCGATGTCGGCGAACCGGCCGCCGTCGTCCGCCGTTTTGCTCTCGCGCATACCATGCGGCACGTCGTGCTCGATCCCGATCGGCTCTCACGCGGCTTCTTTCAGGTTCTGGGATTTCCGACGATCGTGACGATCGATCCGCAGGGAAATATTCGCGCTACCTGGACCGGCTTCAATCCGGCGATCGGCCTCGCGATGAGTCACGCAGTGCACGACCTCACGAAAAGGCGGTAGGAGCGTACGCCCCTACCGCTTTTTTCAGAGCGAGATCGTTCTAGTGTCCTGAGCCGTAAATGCGTTTACTCTTATTGACGCGCCGGATTATGGTGGACGCGGACTTCTTCCACACGAAGTGCTTGGGATTGCGATTGTGGTCGGCGATATATGCCGTGATCGCCTTGATGAGGTCCTTCACACTGGTAAAGGTTCCGCGGCGTATGCGCCTGCCGGTGATCTCAGCGAAGAATCGCTCCACCATGTTCAACCACGACGCGCTGGTTGGCGTGAAGTGGAAGTGGAATCGTTGATGAGCGGTCAGCCACGCCTTAACGTTCGCATGCTTGTGCGTTCCGTAATTGTCGAGAATCACATGGATGTCAAGGTCCTTAGAGACGGAGCGATCGATGTGTTCGAGAAACTCGATGAACTCTTCGTTGCGGTGTCGCGGCAAGCATTTGCCGATAACGGTTCCATCGAGCTTGCTCAAGGCTGCAAACAACGTGGTGGTACCATGCCGCCAATAGTCGTGCGACTGGCGCTCTGGAAGTCCCGAACGCAGCGGCAGGATCGGCGCAGTTCGTTCAAGCGCCTGTATCTGCGATTTTTCGTCGACACTCAACACGACAGCTTTACGCGGCGGATTCAGATACAGACCGACGACATCACGCACCTTCTTCGAAAAGTCGGGGTCATTGGAGAATTTGAACGATTCCACGCGATGTGGCTGAAGTTCGTGTTCGTGCAGAATGCGCCGAACCGTCGTCTGGCTCACACAAAACTTCGCCGCAATGGCCCTGGTTGTCCAGTGGGTGGCATTTTGGGGCTTGCTGTGCAGCACGGCATCGACGATAGCATCGATGACGGACTGGGCAATCTGCGGCGGGCGTCCGGCTCGCTGGGCATCGGTCCGGACCGCGTCCATGCGCCTCGTCAAAAAACGATTGCGAAGGTTGATAATATTCTGCCGAGTCATCTCCGTGCGGCGCGATAGTTCCGCATTGGAAAGACCCTCAGCCATACCGAGAATCACCTTCGCTCGCCGAACCGTGCGTGCAGGCGCCGTTTGTCGTCGCAAGATCGCATGCAACTCAGCGCGCTCTTTGGAAGAAAGTCGTAATGCAGCAGCCATACGTCAAGTATAGCAGAAATTTGCCGTGTCGTCTCGCCATTTGCGGCTCAACACACTAGGGATTGACGATGAAGGTGTCGCTCGAGGGGATGTTCCAGGCGCTATACGCGAGGTAAAACGTGCCTTGATTTGCCCAGTCCGGGCCCCACGAGTTTGCTACGATGAAGGCCTGCTTGGTGTCGTCGTAGCCGACGATCGTCATGGCATGTCCGCCACCGGCCGCCGTTGGGCCGGTCCATATATCAGTTGCCGTGAGGTTACTGAACGCGGGATCGACATTCGCTCCCCAGAGCACCGGAACGCCGGCGGCGAGCGAGGCTTTGATCTGTGCGAGTCCGTTCGGATCGGTGCGCGGAATATGCGTGAAGTTCGTGATGCGATTGGGTAGCGCGGCGGTAAACGCCGCTGCGGTAGGTTGCGTCAGATAATCGGTCTGATTGAACGGCATATTGACCCACGGCGCATCGCCCTTCGCAATGAGGAGCGTTAGGGCGTCGGCTTCCATACTTCCGGCGTCGCGCCCGCGGTTGATTTGGTTATAGACGAATGCCGGCGACAGGATCTTGGTGTAATCGGGCGCCCCGGCGCCGGTTAAGAAACTCGTGTATCCGAAGCGGCTTCCCGAGATCGTCGAGGCGGTCATGTAGCCGGTCGCCCAGGCGACGCAGGAGCTTTGGGATCCTTGGTTTCCGCTCGGAGGGCGAACCGAGATGATCGCCGACTGCGGTAGTCGTACGGCGAGCGGGCGGCGCGCCGCGCCGCTAAACGTCGTGCTGCCGTCGCCGAAGGCCGCCGCCATCTCATTCGTCATGCGTTGATCGCCGCCGACGGTATCGGTCGTCCCATTGACGTTCACGGTGTCGTTGGGAATGTGTTCGACGAGCGTTGCCGTTCCGGTGAGCGATCCGACGCTTCCCGTGAAGACCGTCGCTCCATAGCCCGACGATCCGCCGTTATAAGCGAAGGTCAACCGCTGGTTCGCACTCGTAAACTGAATGACCGGGAGCGTTCCCGGAGCGCCGCTCGGGGGGGTGACGAGCACCGGCGTCGAGAGCGGCTGCGAGCCGACGATCCGATTGCCGTTTGCATCGTACGCGAGCAGCGTGATCAGAACGTTCTGCGGGGTACCGATCTTCACGGTCGTCGGCTCGACGGAGAGTTTCACCGACGAGATGGATCCGCCGAAGCTCAATCCGACGCTCTGCGCGTGATAGAGCACGTATTGGCCGATCGTTGCCGTCGAGAGGACGGTGCTTCCGGCGGTCAAGTTGATGACGTACCCGCTCGGCCCGACCGGTGCGTTCGGTATCGTCACGCTACAACCCGTCGTCGTACAGGGCGCGGTGACGCTCTGCGCAGGCTGGCCGATGATATTGCCGCTGACGGAGACGCCCGTGACGGCTCCGACTCCTGGTGAGGGAATCGAAATGTTGAAGGTGAGCGGTGTCGTGAGACCGCTGACAAACCCAGGGACCGTCGCCGGAGTTGGGACCGCTAGCGGAGTTGAGGGTTGCGACGGAAGGAACGTCGCGTTGGATCCACCGCACGCAGAGAGGAGCATCGCTCCAAACGCGGCGATTGTGCTCAAAAGAGCGCGCCTGAAAAACATGGGCGGCCCTTCCGTTAGGAAGGGCTCACTCCCTGTACTCGACAGCCGAACGTCTGCTCGAATGTTGTAAAAAATTGGTAACTGTGGCTACCGCCCCGTCCAAGCTGCTTTGCGCTTTTCGAGAAAAGCACTCGTCCCTTCGCGAAAGTCGTCGGTGTTCACGAGAAGTCCGAACTCCATCGCTTCCACTTCCAGCGCGTCGGAGAGCGAGAGATGCGCCGCGCGATGGATCGCGCGTTTGCAAGCGGCGATGGCGAGCGGCGCTTTGCCGGCGATCGCCGCAGCGATGCGGTACGCTTCGTCCATGAGCCCGGCGAGCGGCACGACGCGCTGCACGAGCCCGA
>JAJXXM010000015.1 GCA_021781095.1 bacterium | reverse complement strand
CGCTAGCCCCTCAAGCTAGTGCGTCTACCAATTCCGCCACTTGCGCACGAGGGCTACGCGACTATACGGCCTAGTGCATACCCGGGTCAAGGGCATCGCGCAGACCATCGCCGATAAAATTAATCGAAAGCACCGTCAACAGGATGCCGATGCCGGGAAAGACCGCCGCCCACCAGGCATTCTCGACGTTCACCTGGGCACCGGTGAGCATGTTGCCCCACGAGGCGGTCGGGGGCTGGATTCCCATCCCAAGAAACGAGAGCGTTGATTCGAGCACGATCACGTTGGCGACGTCGAGCGTCGCCTGAACGATGATCGGCGCGACGGCGTTGGGAAGCAGGTGCCGGAAGATGATCCGCAGGTCCCCATTGCCGACCGCACGCGCCGCCTCGGTGAATTCGCGATTGCGCAAGCTCAAGAACGAGGCGCGCACCAAGCGAGCGGGATTCGGCCACGAAAGAATGCCGATGACGAGCACGATGACCCCGAAACTCAAACTCGCTCGGCTCGAGGTCGCGACGACGATCGCGGTGAGCACCAATAGCAACGGCAGAATCGGTATCGAGAGAAAGACGTCGGTGACGCGCATGATGAAGTAATCGATCCAGCCACCGTAGTAGCCGGAGATCGCGCCGACGATCGAGCCGATGACGATTTCGATAATGACCGCGAAGAGCCCGACCTGCAGCGAGGCGCGCGCTCCGAAGAGCAAACGCGAAAGTTCGTCGCGTCCGACTTCGTCGGTCCCGAGTGGGTGTCCGCCGCAGGTCGCCGCGTTTTCAAAGCACGGCGGCAACGGCGTTCCTTGCCAGTGGGTGTTATCGATGTGGTTGGGCGGAAAGGGCGCGAGCGCCGGCGCGAAGACCGCCGCGAGCACGATGCACGCAAGGACGATCAGCCCCGCCATCGCCAACCGGTGGCGGCGGAAGCGCTTCCAGAGCGTGACCTTCGTAAAGGCGACGTCCTCGTCGTACGAAAACGGCGTTGCTTCGGGAATGGATTGACCGATCGACATACTCCGTCCTCGTCCTAATCGAACTTCACGCGAGGATCGAGCCACGCGTACGTTACATCGGCGATGAGATTAAAAAACACGACCAAGATCGCGGTGAGGTTCAGGTATCCCATGAGCAGGGGAATATCGGATTGTTGCAACGCGTTGATAAAGAGACGTCCCATGCCCGGCCAGGCGAAGATCGTCTCGGTCACGATCGCTCCGCCGATGAGGCTCGGCATCGAGAGCGCGATCACCGTAACGACCGGAATCAGCGCGTTTTTCAGGCCGTGCCGGAAGAGGATCGTTCGAAACGGTAAGCCCTTCGCCGCCGCCGTGCGCATGTAATCCGTTTTCATGACCTCGAGCATCGAGGAGCGCATGAATCGGCTAAAGAGTGCGAGCTGCAACAACGAGAGCACGAACGCCGGCATGATGAGGTGATCGATGCGATCGCCGAGGTTAAAGCCTCCGCCGCTACTCATGCCTGCCGACGGCAATTGAATCTCGTACCCAAACGGCAACGGAATGCCGTGCACGGCGAAGAGCAACTGCATCATCAACGCGAACCAGAAGACCGGCATCGATTGCCCGAAAAACGCGAGCGTGGTGATGATATAGTCGGCGGTCGAATAGGGACGGACCGCGGAGAAGATTCCCAGCGTAATTCCGGCGGTGACCGCAATGAGGAGCGAGGCGCCCATCAATTCCAGCGTTGCGGGCAAGCGCTGGAGGATCGCCGTCGATACCGCTTCGGCGTTGCTGGTGGAATAGCCGAGATCGCCATGCAACGTGCGATTCAGCCAAAAATAGTACTGAACCCAAATCGGCTTATCGAGACCGAAATTATGCCGGAGCCGAGCGATATCCGCCGCGGTAATGTGCGGGTTCGTGAGATAGGGAGTCAACGGCCCGGCCGGCGAGCTCTTCATCGCGACGAGGAAGAGGACCACCGAAATGAGCAGCAGGAGCGGAATCGCTTGCAGCGTTCGCCGCACGATATAGGTCAGCAAAGCCCGCCCTGATTAGGAGACGACGCGCCCGATGCCTGCACCGGTGAGGGGCGGCAGCGAAAGAATCTCGCGGGCCTGCTCCGGCGTCGCAACCGGGCGACCCGCCTCGTTCGCGATGCGGACGATACGCGCAACGAGCTCGCCGTTGGTTGCCAAGCGCCCCTTGCTGTAATAAATATTGTCCTCAAGGCCGACCCGAACGTGCCCGCCCATCGCGATCGCCGCCATCGCCAGCGGTAATTGGTGGCGCCCGATTCCCGCGACCGACCAGGTGCACCCTTCGGGAAGATCGCGCAGGAGATCGCAGAGATTTTCGACGCTCGCTTCGAGCGCGCCGGGGACTCCGAGCACGAAATCGACATGCTGCGGCAGCGTCAGCGCGCCCTCGGCGGCGAGGCGACGCGCGTTGGCGAGATGACCCTTGTCGAAAATTTCGAGTTCGGGTTTCACGCCGAACTCCTTCATCGCACCGGCGATCGTGCGCATGATCGGAAAACTATTTTCGAAGATTTCGTCGCCGAAGTTCACGCTTCCGCAGGTGAGCGTCGCCATCTCGGGGCGCAGTTGGAGCACCGCCGCACGCTCCTGCGGCGTCATGCCGATCGCACCGCCGGTCGAAAATTGCACGATGAGATCGCTCTTCGCGCGAATCGCCTCGTAGGCGGCCCGGAAGCGTGCGACCTCGTGCGTGTTGCTCCCATCGTCGTTGCGACAGTGGACGTGAATGAGCGAGGCACCGGCTTCGGCGACCTCGGCGGCGACCTCCCCCAACTGCATCGGCGTCACCGCGAGGTGCGGCGTTTGCTCGGGCGAGAGCTCGGCACCCACGGGAGCGCACGTAATAATGAGCGGCTGCATGGTGCTCGCTTTCGACGGGCGGCGCCCGCGCTACTCCGCGATAGTTTTTACGATCGCACGCGCCCGGGCAACGATCTCGTCATCGACCCCCAGCAAGCTCGCGAGTGCGAGCGCGTCGGAGCTCTCGCGGCGATCCTCCGAGATCTCCTCTATGCGATAATCCATGCAATCGGCGAGGACCGCAAGGGTTCGCTCGATATCGCCGCCGGCCGTACGCGCGGGAATACCGCGGAGGCCGCGTACCGCAAAGTGCCGCGCTTCGGCGGCGGCGGCGACGCCGGCAAGGTGGGTCGCGGCGATGATCTCGGCGCCGCGCGCGCGCGCCGTATGCAGCGCCGCCACGAGAATCGCAAAGCTCTCGCGCGGGGTGGTCGTACGCGCGAACTCATCGACGAGTAGGAGCGCGCGCGGCGCGAGTGCGGCAAATGCATCGCGCAGCCGAACCGCTTCTCCGGCAAACGAGGAGAGCAATCCGCCACGCCGCTCCTCGTCGGGGCCGATGCCGAGCCAGCGTATCATCGGCGGTAGGGCGAGCCGCGCGCGTTGCGCGGGAACCGGCAGGCCCATCGAGGCGCAGAGCGCGACAAAACCAACGGTGCGCAACGCCACCGATTTGCCGCCCATATTCGGTCCGGTCACGATCGCCGCTCCACTCCACGACATGCTCGAGGGAACGAAGGTGCCGCCCGCGCCCTCCAATCGCTCCTGCAGCGGCAGCCAACGCCCTTCGACGATTTCGATCCCGCCCTCACGTGAAATCTCCGCGGGGCGACACGCGAATCGTCGCGTCCAGAGCGCCGCAGCGAGCACCGCGTCGAACTCCCCGAGCCGCCTCATCGTGCGCTCGAGCCCGTCGCTCGATGCGACCACGCTTTTCGCAAGCGACGCGCGAAGCCGTTCTTCAGCGAGCGCGACGCCGCGCGCCGCTTCCTCGCGTCGTTCCAGCAGCACCCGCGTCTCCTCATCGAGATCGATCTCGCAGAGCAGATACGTCGGAGCCTCGCGGACGACGCGTACGCCCGGAGGCAACGGCGCGTCGAGCCGCTCGCGCATGACGATAAACTCTTCGTCGAACCGCGCGCCTCGCCCGAGCGCTTCGGCGACGGTGCGTTCGAGGCGGCCGCGAGCGCTCTCGAATCGCGCGCGAGCTTCTTCGAAGCGTTCGCGCTCGAGGCGCAGATCGGCGTCGAAAGCATCGTCGAGATAGAAGGCATGGCTTCCGACGCGCCCGCGTTCGAGAAGCGCTCGCAGGCGTTCGATCTCCTCGCCCACGCAATCCGGAAAATCCGCGCAATCGGCGCGCATGCGCTGCAGTTCGATCGCGGCATCGGCGAAACGAAGGAGCGCGAGCGCCTGGGCGTCATCGAGTGCGTCGCCGACGATCAACCGAGCGAGCGCGGGCGCGAAATCGGGCGCGCGCCCGAGCGTCGCGCGGAGCGCTTCCATCTCCGCTAGTTCGAAGCGATCGGCGATCCGTGCGATACGCTGCGCTTGGGCGCGCGCCGCTCCTTCCTCGCCTTCGATAAAACGCCGCCGAACGACCGCATCGCGCGCGCCATAGGGGCTACTCGGAGCGAGCGCCGCGGCGAGCCAGTCGTCACCGATCGCCATCGCGCTCGTGCGGTCGAGAAACTCCGGTTCGCTCATGCTGCGCTCGCTGCGAAAATATCGAAGGTCGGCAACTCCGTCGCCGCGCGCACCGCCCGTAAGAGTGCCTTTGGTTCCACCGAACCGGAGCGCCCCACCGAATTCACCGTGACGGCGACCGGGCGAAGCGGGCGTTCGACCCGAATCTGCAGGCGATCGAGCGCACCGAGCAACGCGCGCCCGCGTAGCGTCACGCGCGTCGCATCGCGAACGACGATCGCGCGGCGCTCGCCCCCGGCGATAAAATCCGCAGCCTGCGTCGGCGTCAGCGCGCCCTCGACGCGCACGGATTCGAGCGTGGCGTCGTAGCGCGGCAGCGAGAGCAAGGCGACGAGCGCACGCGCCTCCGCAGCGATTGCCTCGATACTCGTCGAGGAGGCGGCGCCGCAACTCACGATTACCGCATCTTCTTCACGCAATGCTGCGACCCGGTCGATCGCCCCATCGATGGCGACGAAATCCGCCCCGTACGCGAACAGTTTTTCAACGCCGTCACGCAGACCAGAGGCGGTCGGCGCACCGACGAGTTCGATCTCGCTTTCGCTGCGCACGCGCACGATGGCGATCGGTCCGCTCGCGCTTCGAACGTCGGTGCTCTCGCACCATTCGAGCGCGGGCGAGCGCGGAAGCGCGCCCTGCGCGCCGGCCACGAGCGTGCCCGCCGCTAGCCGCAAGCGCGGTTTCGCGAGCGCGTCGACAAAATCGTTCGCTTCGCCGTCGCGACCGATCGAGGTAACGCCGACCCGCAATCCTCGCGCGAGCGCGGCGCGATAGACCGCCCGCATCACGACGGTCTTGCCGACGTTTTTCCCGGTGCCGACGACGGCGACGCTGCGCGCGCCGATCGCCATCGCACGATCGAGCAGCAGATCGGAAACCTCCATGCGCGAGGCTTTCGCTACGCTATTCCGAGCGCCTGGAGCACTGCAAAGCCCACGCCGGCGATCACCAACGCCACCCCCGCGAGCAACTCCGCCGATTCTTCGACGCGCTGCCCTAAGAGACGCCCGAAGGTTATACCGAGCGTCGTGGAGAGCACCGAGACGACGCCGATCGTAGCGAGCGTCACGACGATGGGCACGCCGATATAGTGGATCGAAAAACCGACGCCGAGCGAATCGACGCTCACGGAGAGCGCCGCGAGCAACAGTCCCCAGCCGCGCGAGAGATCGAGCGGCGGCCGTTTGCTTTCGCGCACCGCCTCCACGATCATCGCGATTCCGAGGAGGATGAGCACCGCGAACCCGAGATAGCCGGCGTGCAGGCCGAGCGCTCGACCGGCGAGTCGCCCGAGCCCGAGCCCAAGCAGCGTCATTCCCATCTCCGCCGCCGCGAAGCTCGCACCGATGCGAACGCGCGCGGCGAAATCGATCCCACGCAGCCCGACGCCGATCGACACGGCAAAGACATCGAGCGCGAGCGCGATCGCTACAAAGAGGACCTTTAGAAGTGCCAAAGCGATAGGGGCTTCCTACCGCGCTGCCGGATTGCCCGAACCGCCGAAACTGGGACGCGATATCGCAAGCAATTGATTGACCGCAGCGCGCAATTGCGAAATCGTAAACGGCTTGTTGAGAAAGAGGTTCGCGCCCGCATTTTTCGCGCGACCGTCCATCGCATAATTGGTATGGCCGCTGATCATCAGGATCGGCACGCCGCGCGTTCGTTCGTTCGAGCGAAGCCGCTCGATCAAATCTAATCCCGAGATTCCCGGCAACATGAAGTCGCAAATGATAATATCGAACGGATCCTCGCGCCCGATCGCGACGAGCGCGCTCTCCGCGTCGTTGCACACGATCATCTGGAAGGGGCCCTTGCGCAGGACGGTATCGACCAACGTGCAGATCGCGGGGTCGTCGTCGGCGATCAGGACTCGCCAATTGCGCTGCGGCATATCCTCAGACATTAGCACTCCCGGGCAAGCCCGGCCTCGCCAATTCGGTCAACGGTGCGTAAAATTTCGGCACGACGAAGTGGGAGTTTCTAGCAGCGCTCCGCCTCGCCTGCGTCGAAGAGGGGCGCATGGCAGTGATCGACCGGCTTTTTGCGCCGGATTCCGTATTTCAGAAGAAGTTTTTCTTCCTCGCAAAGCGCTTCGTCGCCGGAGAGACGATCGGGACCGCCCTCGAGGCGGTCGCCCGGCTCAACGCCGAGGGCATGACCGCCACGCTGGATTTCCTCGGGGAAGACGTCCTCGACCCTGCCGCAGCGACCGCGACCCGCGACGCGTATCTGGCGATGCTCGATGCGATCGGCACCTCGGGGCTCCGAACGAACGTCTCGGTCAAACTGACCGCGATGGGGCTGCTGATTGGCGAAGATTTCGCGCTAGAAAACCTCTCGATGGTCCTCCGCCGAGCCGCCGTGAACCCCGATCCCTTCGTTCGCGTCGACATGGAAGGAAGCGCGCTGACCGACGCCACCCTCCGCGTCGTGGATCGCGCTTTTGCCGAACATGGCAACGTCGGACCGGTGCTGCAAGCCTATCTCAAACGCCCGCCCGCCGATATCGCCCATGCAATCGAACGCCGCCAGCGCGTTCGCATCTGCAAAGGTGCCTACAACGAGCCCGAGACGATCGCGATCAAAGCGATGCCCGAAATCCGCTCGCAATTCCTCACGCTTGCAAAGCGCTTGCTGCT
>JAJXXM010000022.1 GCA_021781095.1 bacterium | reverse complement strand
CTCGGATTCAGTACGAATGCGGGCATCCTCCGAGATCGTCATGTGCACGATCTTGCGCTCCGACGGAAGCATCGGCTCGAGTTTGCTCGGCTTGCCGCTGCGCACCACTTCCTCAACCGCATCGAGGGCAATCTCTTTCAAACGCTCGGCGCGACGAGCCCGATAGCCTTCGGCATCGATCGTAAAATAGCGACGATTGCCGCGATTCCCCGCGTTGATGATGTTGTTGAAGACGAGGTTAATCGCTTCAAGCGTGTTCCCGTGCCGTCCGATCAGCATCGCGAGGTCGGGGCCGTTGACTTCGAAATACTCGCCTTCCTGTCGCGGAATATACGAAATATCCGCAGCGCCGACGCCCATCTTCGCGAGCATCTCGGTCAGCAGCGCGTGCGCCGTCTTCGCATCCTCGGGAACCGGCTGTGCCTTTCCCGATGGCCCGTTGGAACGCGGGCGCCCGCCGCCGCGGAATGGTCGGCGGCCGCGCCCGCCGCCGCTTCCCGGAATTGCGCGGTCGCGAATGTGCGCCGGCTGTTCTTCAAACTCGTAATCGTCTTCGTAGAGCATTAGGGCTTCGCGCCTTTCTTTTTAACCGAGCCGTTATCGAGCGCCGGCGATGAGGCCGCGCGCTTTTTCTTTGAGGTTTTCGCTACGCGTTCGTCGATATCGCGAACCGCAGCAGCGACGCCGTCGTCGGTGGTAATCGCGCGGTCGCTATCGATTGCGCCGAGCGGTTCGTGGTACTGCCGCAACATGTAGAACTGCTGCGCCATCGTCAAAACGTTGTACGAAAGCCAGTACAGCACCATCGCCGACGGCCACTGCGTACGAAAGCCGATGACGCCGAGCATCAGCGGCGAGACGATCTGCATGATCTTGTTCGTGTTGGCTTGCTGCGGATCGGTCGCAGGCATCGTGGTAAAACGCAAGCTGATGTACTGCGAGATCATGTAGAGCACAATGAGTAAAAGATCGGGTTGCGCGAGGTTCTGCGCAAGAATTTTCGGGAAATGCGCCGAGAGCGCGGTGCCGACCCACAAAAACGTCGTTTGCGCGTAAAGGGTGCGGTGCAAGATCACGACCCAATAGACGCTAAAAAGAATCGGCAACTGCACCAGCATCGGCAGACAACCGGCGAGCGGATTGACGTTGTGCTCTTTGTAGAGCTTCATCGTCTCTTCTTGGAGTTTCTTGGAATCGTCTTTGTAGCGCGCCTGAACCTTCTTCATCTCCGGCGCTACTTTTTGCATCGAGATCATCGCTTTGAATTGCGCGACGTTGAGCTTCCAGAAGACCAGGCGAATCAGTAGGGCGAGAACGACCAAGCTGAGGCCGAGGTTGTGCGTATAGCGGTCGATCCCGAGAACCAACCACGAGAGTGAATGCACGATCGGGTCGAGTATCGAGGCGGCGAAGATTGGCGTCACCGGGGTCCTTTCAACGAGATGGTCGGGGGAACGGGATCGTACCCCGATGCGTGCCAGGGATGGCAGCGCAAAAGCCGGAGGAGTCCAAGACGGACGCCGTGGAGCACGCCGAAGCGAGCGATCGCTTCGCTTGCATACTGCGAGCAGGTCGGCTGGTACCGGCAGGCCGGCGGGAAGAGCGGCGAGAGCAGACGCCGATAAAGGGCGATGCAGGCGATCGCCACGCGCTGCGAGCGGGTCATCGAAGCGCCTCGAAGACGGCGCGCTCGAGATCGGCGTAGCTCATCGCGGCACTCGCGGGCTTGGCGACCAGCAAGAGCCGCCCCGGCGCCGGGTCGGCGAGCCGCGCCTGAATGGCGGCGCCCAGGCGCCGTTTGATGAGGTTCCGGACGACCGCTCCCCCGACGCTGCCCGAGACCGAGATCCCGACGACGGGGTAGGCCCCGTCGCGGCCGCGATCGGAGAAAAGCGAAAAGGCCGACGTCTCGACACGTCGGCCGCTGCGGCGTAAACGATGGAAATCGGCTCGCCGCTTCAGGGTCTCATAGCGGCGCATCGGCACGGGGTGCTTGCTCGACCGCCTAGACGCTGAGGCGGTGACGCCCCTTCTTGCGCCGACGTGCGAGCACGTTGCGGCCATTCTTCGTGCGCATGCGCTCGAGGAATCCGTGGACGCGCTTGCGGCGTCGATTGTGCGGCTGGTACGTCCGCTTCATAATCTGTAGCTCCTAGGTGAACATTGAAAAGGCCGCCGATGGGCGGCAGACGGCTTAGGGAGTATAGGCAGGGGAGGGCCCGCGCGTCAAGCAGGGCCGCTCTCCACACCTGTTGAGAAAGCTGTGTATAGGGTGGGTTTTTCCGCGCCCCCGATGGCCTTTTTCGCCTGCTATAACAGGCTTTTCGACCCCTTCGAGGCAGCCCTTCGATTGTGGGCAAAAGACCAGAAAAAGACCGAAAAAGCGTCGGAACAAGGGCTGTGGATAAGTGTACAACTCCGTGGATATTTTCGCAGGGAGATGCCCTCATTAAGCCAAGCCGAGGAACCCACCCCGATGTTCGCAAGCTCCGGCTGCAGGGCATCGATAACGTTCTTAATCGGGCTTGTGAAGGAGCAACGGCATGGCGCTGACGGTCGGCACCTCGGAGTTTTCTACGGAGCTTTGGGAGAGTGCATTAGTAGCGCTGCGCGATGCGTTTTCGAAGCCGGTTTTCGAGATGTGGATCAAGCCGATGCACTTGCTTGCTATCAACGGAAGTGAGCTCTCATTAGGAGTTCACACCGGATTCGCACGCGAATGGGTGGAGACGCGCTTGAAATCGCAGATCGTCGAAACCTTGAGCGCCGTCTTCGGCGAAACGGTTACGTTGCGGATTCGCGTCCTCGAACCCGAAGAGATCGCGCAGCTCGCGCAGGCTGCAGCGCCGGCCCGCGAGGAGCGTGAGCCGGGCCTCTCGGCAGAAGCAAGCCCGAGCTTGGCGGTCACGCAAGCGCGCACCCTCGATACCCTGCGCAGTGCGAACCTCAACGCGCGCTACACCTTTGAAGAGTTCGTCGTCGGAAACTCCAACCGTTTCGCGCACGCCGCCGCGCAGGCGGTCGCTTCCGCTCCGGCCCGCGCGTACAATCCACTCTTTCTCTACGGCGGCGTCGGTCTCGGAAAGACGCATCTCATGCATGCGATCGGCCACCGCGTCCTCGTCGATCATCCCGGCGCCAACCTCGTCTACGTCACCTGCGAGAAATTCACCAACGAATTCATCATCGCGTTACAAAACAACAAAACGCCGGAATTTCGAAATAAGTACCGTCAGGTCGACGTGCTGCTCATCGACGATATCCAGTTCCTCGCCGGAAAAGAGACCACGCAAGAGGAGTTCTTCCATACGTTCAATGCGCTCCACGAGTCGGGGCGCCAACTCATCATCTCCTCCGATCGTCCGCCGAAAGAGATCCAGACGCTCGAGTCGCGGCTCCGCTCCCGCTTTGAGTGGGGGCTGCTCACCGATATCCAAAACCCCGATATCGAGACGCGTGAAGCGATCCTCCGGAAGAAGGCGCAGACCGACCGGATCCCGGTTCCCGACGACGTTACCTCGTTTATCGCCCGCGTGATTCCCTCGAACATCCGCGAACTCGAGGGAGCCTTGATCCGGGTGGTCGCCTTCGCCTCGCTCTCGAAATCGCCGATCACCACGGAGCTGGCCAGCGAAGCGCTCAAGAGCCTGATCGCCGATGCCTCGGTCAGCCGGGTCACCATTCCGAAGATCAAAGAGGTCGTCGCGGCCGCCAACGGGCTCACCTTAAAAGAACTCGATCACCCGCGCCGCGATGCTCGCGTCGCCGGGCCCCGCCAGATCGCGATGTACGTCGCGACCCAACTGACCAATTGTTCCCTACCCCAGATCGCGCGCGAGTTCGGGAAGAAAGATCACACGACAATTATTTACGCGCGCAACAAAATCAAAGAACAGATGATGCGCGACGAAGCATTCCGCAACCGGGTCGAGCGCCTGATCGACGCATGTCGCCGCTAAACCCACTCTCCACGCACCGACGTACAGGGGCGGTGTACGAAGGTGGATAACAAAACCGTCGCTGCGATCGCCCGAAACTGCGAAGAACGGCTCGCAGCCTTACCCACACGGTCGATGCGGTCGAAAGCCGCGTCCCCGTAGGCGAAAAGCGAACTTGTTCGCACGCCCCACCGCTCTACTGGTACGACGACTACTTTTATACTCAATAAAGAACGACGGCTTACATGCAAGAGGACGTGAGTAACTGTGAAGCTATCTTGTGAGACCAAGGAAATCTCGGCCGCCGTTGGCGCGGCAAACAAAGTCGTAAACGCGCACACGACGGTGCCGATCCTTTCCAACGTACTCATTCAAGCCGAGAACGGCTCCGTCTCCGTACGCGCAACCGACCTCGAACTGACCCTCGAGCAGCGGCTCAAGGCCGAGATTGAAGAACCGGGCAGCGTCACCGTGCCGGCAAAGCTGTTCGCAGGTTATCTGGCGAACCTCTCGCAGACCTCGACGCTCGACCTCAGCGGAACGCCGAATCGCGTCAGCGTGAAGTGCGAACGAACGAACTACGATTTCAACGCGCTCCCAGGCGAGGAATATCCGCCGCTGCCGGCCGCCGTCAAAGGCGCCCAATTCGCGCTCTCCGGAAAACGTCTGCGCGAAGGAATCGACGCCGTCATTTTTGCCGCGGCCTCCGAAGAAGCGCGCGGCGCGGTCATGATGGGAACGCTGCTCGAGATCGAAGGCGACAAACTCACGATGGTAGCGACCGATGGTTACCGGCTCGCGCGCTACGAAACCACGCTCGATGAATCGCCGGGCGGACACGAACGTTTTATCGTGCCGTCGCGAGCGCTCGCCGAGACCGCGCGTAATCTCGCCGGTGCCGATCGCGTGAGCGTTAACGTCCTCGGCGCGCAAAACAATCAGTTACAATTCTCCGCTGAAAACGCCGCCGTAACGGTGCGATTGGTTGACGGACAATATCCGAATTACCAGCAGGTGATCCCGGCGAAATTCGACCGGAAAATCACCGCGAACGTCTCCACGCTCGTCGGCGCGCTACGCCGTGCCGAACTCGTCGCCGGCGACCGCGCTTCAATGGTGAAGATGAATCTCTCCAATCACACGCTGATCGTCACCGCAAACTCCGAACGTTCCGGAAACGCCTACGAAGAGATCGAGATCGACCAAGTCGGTGACGATCTCACGATCGCGTTCAACGCGCGTTATATGATCGAAGTGCTCAACCACGTGAAGAGCTCGCAGTGTCACATTGAATTCGTCGGCCCACTTTCGCCCGCGGCTTTGACCCCGGCCGAACCGACGGAAGGTGCGTCGCAGCTCTACGTGCTGATGCCGTTGCGCCAATAACTCGATGCGCATCACGCGCATTTCGTTGGCAAATTGCCGCAATTACGGCGAGGCGACGATCGAGCCGCAAACGGGGCTCAACGTCTTTCTGGGGCGTAACGCGCAAGGGAAGAGTAATCTTCTCGAAGCGATCGGTTTGTTAGGCACCGGAAAATCTTTTCGCACCTCACGCGAAGCAGAGATCGTCCGTGACGGCTACGGCATCGCCGCCGTCAGTGCCGAAGCGGTCGTTCGTTCAGGGAACGTCACCCTCGGCTGTACCATCGCGCGCGGGGAGCGCGCAACGCGCAAGACGCTGACCATCAACGGTCGGGCGGTGCGATACGCCCACTTTCTCGGGAGGCTCCGTGTGGTGAGCTTCGCTCCCGCCGACCTCGCGTTGATCGTCGGAGCACCGGGCCTGCGGCGCGCTTTTTTAAATCTCGCCTTGGCACAGGAGCAGCCGCATTATTACACCGCGTTAGCGATGTACACGCGGACGTTACGCCAGAAAAACGCACTCCTTCGCGCCGGTCCGCCCTACGACGAAGAGCTCTTCGCCATTTACGATCGGACGATGCTCGAACGCGGCGCGCGCATGACGCTGGCGCGCGCGCAGTACGTGCAAGCGCTGAGCCCGCATGCCCGCGCCGAGCACCATCGTTGGAGCGCGGGCGAAGAATTCGCGCTCGGCTATAGCAGCGCGATCGGGTACGAGATCGGCGACGACGAAGCGGCGCTGCGCGAACGGTTTGCGCGCGCGCTCGACGCGGCGCGCCCCCGCGAACGGGCGCGCGGGATAGCGCTCGTCGGCCCACACCGCGACGACCTGACGCTCGCGCTCGAGGGACGTCCGCTCGCGGAGTACGGCTCGCAAGGGCAGCATCGCACCGCGCTGCTGGCATTGAAGGTCGCCGAGTACCGCGCGATGGCCGCGGCGACCGGCGAGGCGCCGCTCTTGCTGCTCGACGACGTCCTCTCCGAGCTCGATCCCGACCGAGCGCGCCGTTTTCTCGAGGGATTGGGCGACTTCGAACAGGCCTTCGTCACCGCGACGCACCTCGAGCATGCATTGCCGGGTGCAACGGCGTTCTCGATCGAGGGCGCGCGGGTCGAACGCGTCGCATGAAATTCACCGCGCTCGGCGAGGCGTTACGCAGCATCGATCTCGGCACCCCGATCGGCGACCCGCTCGCGATATTGCAGGGCCATTGGGGCGAGATCGTCGGGATCGCGCTCGCCGGGCATACCTACCCGCGCGCCTTTGCCGGCGGAGAACTGACGATCGTCGCGAGTTCGAACGGGTGGATCGCCAACCTCGCCTGGCTCGAAGAGGCGATTCTCAAGCAACTCGCGCTCCACGGCTACGAGGTAACGAAGCTGATCTACCGCGTCGGCCGGATTCCGGGGCGCAAGGCGCGCCCCGCGCAGGCATCGCCGGGGAGCGCGACCGCACGATCGGCAATCCGGGAGCAGCGACCGCCGAGTAAGGATGCCAAAGAAGCGCTCGCTCGGCTTCGCGCTGAAATCGAGGCCGACCGGCGGGCAAAAGCCGCTCTCGGGTGGAACGTATGCAACCGATGTGGAGCGCCGATCGCGCCCCATGCCGGGACGACCTGCGTCCTCTGCACGCTCGCTGCTAGCGAGCAGCGCACCCGTACGCTCGCACGCCTGCTCTTCGATGAGCCGTGGATGAGCTTCGAGCGCGCGCACGTCGCAGTAACCGGGCTGACGCGTGAGGATTTTTCCGCTGTGCGCCGTGAGTTATTGCGTCGCTGGGGGGATATCGTCAATCGGCTCGCGCGAGGGCGCGGAACTCCCATCGCGGATCGGGAGCGGGCGGTCGCACTTGCGTTCGTCGCC
>JAJXXM010000203.1 GCA_021781095.1 bacterium | reverse complement strand
CTACTCGGGGTGACAGAGCGCCCCTCGATACGGTTGCTACGCAACCTACTCGGGGTGACAAGAGCGCGGTTAGAGGCGGCCGAGGAGGCTGCGCGCGATGATGATCTGCTGGATCTCCGAGGTGCCTTCGTAAATCTCGGTGATCTTCGCGTCGCGATAATAGCGCTCGACCGGGAACTCGGTGGTGAAGCCATAGCCGCCGTGAATTTGCAGCGCCTCCGATGCGTGCGTGCGTGCCGCGGTCGAAGCGAAGAACTTCGCTTGGCTCGCGAGCGTCGGCGAGGGCGTTCCGGCGTCGGCGAGTGCGGCGGCGCGATAGACGAGCAGCCGCGCGGCCTCCAAATCCGTCGCCATGCGCGCGATCTTGAACGAGACGCCTTCGAACGCGCCGATCGGTTTGCCGAACGCCATGCGCTCCTGCGCGAACTTCACCGATGCGTCGAGACACGCTGCGAGAATGCCGACCGCTTGCGCGGCGATGCCGATGCGCCCGCCCTGCAGCGCGGTCATCGCGCCGCCGAAGCCTTCGCCTTCGCCGCCGAGCAGCGCCTCGGGGCCAACGTACACGTCGTCGAACGCGAGATCGCAGGTGTTGCTCGTGCGAATACCGAGCTTCTCGGTCTCGCGCTCCACCGTAATGCCGGGCGTCTTGGGATCGACGAGAAACGCGCTCACGCCCTTGGGCCCGACGCCGCCGGTGCGAAACATCGCCATCACCACCCCGGCATGCGTGCCGTTGGTGCACCACTGTTTGCGCCCGCGCAGCACGTAGCCGTCGCCGTGTCGAACCGCCGTGGAGCGAATGGCGCCCGCGTCTGAACCGGCATCGGATTCGGTGAGCGCAAAGCCCGCGATCGTATCGCCGCCGCTCAGGCGCGGAAGCCACGTTGCACGCTGCGCTTCGTTGCCGAGTTTTGCAATCGCGGCGCCGATCATCGCGTGCACCGAGAGCGTCACCGCGCTGCCCGCATCGATGCGCGCAAGCTCCTCGACGGCGAGCGCGTAGGCGCCGTAGCCCGCACCGACGCCGCCGTAGCGTTCGTCGACGAGCACGCCCATCAACCCAATCGCATCCATCTTGGTGTAGAGGCTGCGCGGGAAATAATGCTCGCGGTCCCACGCCGCAATATGCGGTGCGATCTCTCTCTCGGCAAAGTCGCGCGCGAGCGCGGCGATCTGCCGCTGCTCGTCGGTGATATCAAATCGGGCAGCGGCGGATCGGTCGGTCATGCGTAGGTATAAAACCCGCGGCCGCTCTTTTTCCCGAGCCAGCCGGCAGCGACGTATTGTTTGAGTAACGGGCACGGCCGATATTTGGAATCGGCGAAGCCGCCGTACAACACTTCCATGATCGCCAGGCACGTATCGAGCCCGATGAAATCGGCGAGTTGCAACGGCCCCATCGGATGGTTCATGCCCAGCTTCATCACCGTATCGATTGCTTCGACGCTGCCGACGCCTTCGAAGAGCGCGTAGATCGCTTCGTTAATCATCGGCATTAGCACGCGGTTGGAGACGAAGCCCGGAAAATCGCGCACCTCCACCGGCGTCTTGCCCATCTCGCGCGCGAGCTGTTCGGTGAATTCGTAGGTCGCTTGCGAGGTGGCGATGCCGCGAATGATTTCGACGAGCGCCATCACCGGCACCGGATTCATGAAGTGCATGCCGATGACGCGCTCGGCGCGCTTGGTCGCCGCACCGAGCATGGTAATCGAGATCGACGAGGTGTTCGATGCGAGGATGGCGTTCGCGGGCGTCGCCGCATCGAGCCGACGAAAGAGCTCGAGCTTGATCTCGAGCGCCTCGGTCGCCGCCTCGATCGCGAGATCGCAATCGAGTTTTTCGATCGCGGGCGTGCGTTCGATCCGCGCGAGCACCGCATCGCGCCCGGCGGCATCGAGCCGCCCCTTCTCCACCGCGCGCGCGAGGTTCTTTTCGATCCCGGCGATCCCGCGCGCGATGAGTTCGGCGCTTCGGTCGTGCAAAAGCACCGCGTGGCCGCTCTGCGCGGCCACCTGTGCGATGCCGGCGCCCATCTGCCCGGCGCCGATAACGGCGATGCGTAACGGCATCGTTAGTCGACGCGCACGAGCACGGCGTCGCCTTGGCCGCCGCCCGAGCAAATCGTTGCGATGCCCAGGCCGCCGCCGCGTTTGCGCAGCTGCGCGATCACGGTGCCGAGAATGCGCGCGCCCGATGCGCCGATGGGGTGCCCCATCGCGATCGCGCCGCCGCGCATGTTGATCGTCGCCGGGTCGATGCCCAAGCGATTCGCCGAGGTCAGCGCGACGCTGGCGAAGGCTTCGTTAATCTCCCAGACGTGGATATCGCTCGCGCGCATGCCGTGTTTGGCGAGCAGCGCCTGCGCGGCCATCGCCGGCGTGAGCGCGATATAGGGCGCGTCCCACGCGACCGTCGCATGATCGACGAGCGTCGCGAGCGCGGCGTGTCCGCGATCGCGCGCGTAATCGGCGTGCGCGAGAATCAACGCGGCCGCACCGTCGTTAACGCCCGGTGCGTTGCCGGCGGTGATGGTGCCGTCGCGTTCGAGCGGTTTGAGTTTCGCCATCGATTCCAAGCTCGCGTCGGCGCGCACCGCTTCATCGCGGTCGACGACGGCGTGCGGAACGTCGCCGGTGACGAACGGCGTGTACTTCTCGAAATCGAAGGTGAACTCGGCGGAAGGATGGTGGTCGAACGCGTTCATCGGCGCACCGACCGTCGCGGGAATGCGTTCGCGCCCGCGCGCCGGAAGTGCGTCGCGCACGATGCGCCCGCGCGCTTTGCTCGCAACCTTCACCGGAATCAGTTCGTCGGCGTAGCCGCCGGCTTGCGCGGTGGCGTGCGCGCGGCGGTGGCTTTCGTAGGCGAAGGCATCCTGCGCTTCGCGCGTGAGCCCGAGTTCGTTGGCGACTTTCGAACCTTGCGTCGCCATCGTCATGCCGAAATAGCAATCCCAGAGACCGTCGTGAATCATCGCGTCGATCAGCGTGCCGTCGCCGAAGCGATAGCCGCTACGCGCTTCTTTGAGCAGGTAGGGAGCGTTGCTCATCGATTCCATGCCGCCCGCAGCGACGACGCGGTTCGCGCCGCCGTTGATGAGGCGCATCGCGTTGACCGCGGCGAGCATGCCCGACGCGCAGACTTTGTTGACCGTTTCGGCGGTCACGGTTTTTGCGAGGCCGCTCTTATAGAGCACTTGGCGCGCGGGGTTCTGCCCGACGCCGGCTTGCAGCACCTCTCCGAAGATGACGTGTTCGATCTCGCTGGGGTCGAGCCCGGCGCGTTCGAGCGCGCCGACGAGCGCGGCGGCGCCCAACGAGGTGGCAGGAAGCGGCGAGAGAGCGCCGCCGAGTTTACCGAACGGAGTGCGCGCATGGCCGAGGACGACGGTTGATGATTGCATGGATTCCATAACCCGCCTCCGCTTCGCGCGGTGGCCGCGCCGAACCTCGCTCTTAGCGGTGCAGGAGCCCCTTGCCTACCAATATCGCAAGCATGACGAGGAAGGTGACGAACGTTCGCGTCTCCGCGCGCGCGATCACGCTGCCGTCCCAGGTGCCTGCGGCCTCGGGCGCGGGCGGAATGCGCGGGACGATGCGCGGCACGCGCTCGCAATAGCGCGCGAATGCATCGCCGAACGTGGTACGCAAGAAGCGCTCTTCGTGCGGAACGATGATTCCGTACACGACGAGCATCCACACCAGCGAACCGAGCACGAGCAGCAGCCGCAGCGCGAGCGCATTGCCGCCGGTAAAGGCGAGCGCGAATCCGAGCGCGGTGATGAAGTTGCCGACGTAGAGCGGATTGCGCACGTAGGCGTACGGCCCCGCAGTAACCAATTTCGGCGCCTCGACGTAGTCGCCGCGCGTGGTGACGCCGGAATACCCGACCGCCCACATGCGCAGCAGTTCGCCGAGAATCGCGATCGGAATGCCGAGCAACGCGGCGTGCAACGTCGGCACGCCGAAGATCACAAGCGCGAGCGCCGGGAGCGCGAGTAACGCACCGCGGTTTTTAAAGAAGAAAGCGTCGAGCGACGAGGGGGCAGAAGCATCCATCGTCGCAGCCGTTAGGGTTCGCGGGCGATTTCTCCCGCTACGATCCGCGCGCGCGTTGCCGCGAGCGCCGCGCGCAGGAGTTGCGGCACCGCCGCGCGCTTCGCCGAGGCAGCGCTCTCCGGGCGGCAGGCCGGCGGGCGTTGCGGCGTGCGATCCGGCTGCACCGCTTCGCGCACCTCCACCGCAACGCGCGCGGCGAGAATGAGCTCGCGCAGCAGTTCGCGCAGCGGCCACGCGGTGGCACTGCATGCATCGGGGCCGTCGCTATCGGCGATGACATCGTAGCTGAGATCGAGGCGATCGACCACGAGCAAGCGCGGCGCACCTTCGGCGATGCGCGCGATGCCGAGAATCGCCGCGGCGAGCGGATGGGTGGGGTCGCTATCGATCGAGGAGGGCAGCGCGACGTGTCCGTGTGCGAGCATCGCGACGAGCTTCGGGCGTCGACGCCGACGCTCCCTGTGTCACCGCGAGTAGCGTTCCCTGTCACCCCGAGTAGCGTTCTTTGTCACCCCGAGTAGGCTGCGTAGCAGCCGTATCGAGGGGCCCTTGTCACCCCGAGTAGCCCACGCAGTGGGCGTATCGAGGGGCCCTTGTCACCCCAAGTAGCCCACGCAGTGGGCGTATCGAGGGGAAAATTGCGGCGCCTCGATACGCCGCCTTCGGCGGCTACTCGGCGTGACACCGGCGTGCGTGCGGCGCCTCGATACGCGCTTCGCGCTACTCGGCGTGACAACTGCGTGCGTGCGGCGCCTCGATACGCCGCCTTCGGCGGCTACTCGGCGTGACACAGCGCGGCGAAGCGCTAGTTGAGCATCGAGACGGTTTCGCCCTTATCGTCGAACGTGAAGCGCGTTTCGAAAAGCTCCGAACCTTCGGGGCCGACCACCTTCGATTGAATCGTGAGGCGATGCAACAGTTTGTCGCCTTGGCGCGCGAGACCGGAGTAGAAATACTGCACCAGCGGCGTCACGCTCTCTTGCAGCGGCGCGAGGCGGCGGCGTTCGACGAGCATCTGCAGCAAGCGCTTCTGCAGCGCGACCGGAATCATGCGGCTGGTTTCGTCGGGCGTCAGGCGCACCGTGACGAGCTCTTCTTGCGCTTTGTTGACTTCGTCGACCGGTTTATCGGTGGTGTAGCGAATGATCGCATCCCAATCGTCGGCGGCGATGCCGGTGAAACGCATGCCGTAGCGCCAGACCGATTTTCCCTGATGCGTGACGGTATCTTTCCACACCGCGATCGCGCGCATGCGAATCAATCGCGATTCGATCGACGCGTAAACTTCGAATTCGTCGCGACCGACCGGTTCTTGCGTGATAATGCAGAGGCCACCGCCGCTGATATCCAAACCGATGGCGGCCTTTCTAGTAGTGCCGCCGTCCGCTGAAACCTGCGCCTTGTAGCCCTTCCGCTTGCGCGGGTAGCGCCGGCGGTTCGCTTCCTTGCCCGTAAACCACGCGAGTAGGTCGCCTAACATCGTGAGGGCCCTTTACGACGCGGAGGCTGCCTGCTACCTCTGCCCGCGCGCTTTTTCTACGCGTTCGCTCAGGCGGGTCGCGATGAAGCCCGCCACCTCGCTAGGCAAGGTGCCGCGGCCGAAGCCGGCATCGTAGCCCATCTCGGCGGCCATAAGGTTCGTTACACGCGGTCCACCGCAAATTAAGACTACCTGGTCCCGCAGATCCTCGGCCTCGAGCAGCTCGACCAACGCGGTGAAATTCTTGACGTCGCTGCCCTTCTGGGTGACCACCTGGGAGGCGAGCAGCGCGTCGATGTGGCGCTCCTTGGCGATGCGGACGAACTCTTCGACCGCGACCTGGCTGCCGAGGTTGAAAGTCTCGAACATCTGGTAGCGCTCGAGCCCGTAGTCGCCTTTGTAGCCCTTCATGTTGAGGATGGCGTCGATGCCGACGGTGTGCGCGTCGGTGCCGATGCAAGCGCCCGCGACGCGTACTTTGCGCCCGAGTTTCTCGCGCAGCAACGCGTCGATCTCTTCCATCGACATCGCGTGCGCCTTCGCCGAGGGAGCGGCGATATTGCTCGCGTCGATGCTCTGCGTCGTGCTGCCGTAGACGACGAAGAACGAAAAGCCGGTCGCGATGCGCCGCCCTTCCACCACTTGCACGTCGGCGAAACCCATCTTCGCAACGAGTTGGCGCGCCGCTTCGTCGGCGGCTTCGCTCCATTCGATCGGCAGCGTGAACGAAAGCTGCACTTTCCCGTCATTCAGCGTGTCGCCGTAGGGCTTGACGAGCCCGCTCTGCTCCGCACTCATGCGCGTAATGCCTCCTCGAACGGATTGTAGTAGCCCTCGGTGCGCGCGAAGACGCCGTCGTAGCCGCGGCCGCCGTCGGGCGGGCGCTTCACGTCGGCGAAGACGCCGACCGCGATGGAATCCATCAGGCCGCGCTTTTCAACTTTTTCGAGCAAATCGTGACATTCGCTCAATACCTCGCGCGCGCGCGTTTCGATAATGCCGTTGGGCTTGAACGAAATCTCGTCGCCGAAGTGCCGCGCCGTATTCATGACGTAGCGCGCGTTTTCGATCGCGAGCGCGCGATCGCCCAGGAACGGCGTGTGAATCGCCTCGGTGAGCATGCCGCAGAGGTGGATGGTTTGTTTGGTCATCACCGAGGTGAGATTGAACATCGCGTCGATGAGATGCCCTTTGAAAATATCGCCGGTCATGTGTTTGGTGGGCGGCATATATTTCAGCGGCGCCTCGGGGAAGATTTGGCGCGCGAGCTGCGCCTGCGCGACTTGGAAGAGAAACCCGTCTTGCAGCGCGGGATCGATTTCGTAGGCATCGCCGAGGCCGATCTGCGTATCGGGCATGCCGGCGCGATGCGCGAACTCTTCGTTGATGAACTGCGACGCGAGCACCGCGGGCGCTTGCTCCACGGCATCGGCGGTGGTGAGATAGTTATCTTCGCCGGTATTGATGATGATGCCGGAGTACGCGTTGAGCATGCGGCTGAAGTGTTGGTCGACGAAGGTGCGCTTCATGTTGATATCGCGGAAGAGAATGCCGTACATCGAATCGTTGAGCAGCATATCGAGCCGTTCGAGCGCGGCCATGCTCGCGATTTCGGGCATGCAGAGGCCGCTGGCATAATTGGTGAGCATGATGTAG
>JAJXXM010000156.1 GCA_021781095.1 bacterium | reverse complement strand
GATCTTCGCGAAGTCTCCAGCGGCGACTTTACGAAGAATATCGCATCTCCCGATGCCGCGCTCGGCGAACTCGCCGTCGCGCTCAACAAACTCATCTTCGGCCTCCGCGAATTTTTCCGCGAACTCCACGAAAATTCGGCGAATCTCGGAGCCTCGGGTGCGGAACTCCGTTCGACCGCATCGACCGCGCTCGCGGTGATCGAAGGCGCGTCGGTCGCGCAAGGGCAACTCGACGAAGGCATCAACGAACAATCGCGTATCGTGGACCAAGCGACGGTCAAGGTCCGCGCGCTGACCGACGCGATCGCCTCGATCGCTGCGGCCGCCGAAGAGCAAACGCGCAGTCTCGACGAGACTGCGCTCTCCGTGTCGAATATGGCGAGCTCGATCGAGCAAGTGACCGCACAAGTCGATTCGCTCTCGTCGATCTCGACGGAGATGTCGCAGACCGCCGCCGGCGGCGGCACCGCGATCGAAACGATCGTTGCGGGGATGCAGTCGATTCGCTCCACTATCAATGAACTCGCGGGCGATATCCGGCAGCTCGGCAGTAACTCCGAGCAGATCGGCGACATCGTGAAAGTGATCGATCGTATTGCCGAACAGACGAATTTGCTCGCACTCAACGCCGCGATCGAAGCGGCGCGCGCGGGCGAGCACGGCCGAGGCTTCGCCGTCGTCGCCAGCGAGATTCGGAAGCTCGCCGACGGCAGCGTCTCGGCGACGAAAGAGATCGCGGGACATATCAGCTCGACGCAGGCCGTCATTTCGGAGGTCGTCGATGCGATGGACCGGCTCACCGAACGCGTCGAGGAGAACGTCAATAGTACCAACTCCGCCTCGGGAGCGCTCCAAGCGATCGTTCACGCCGTGCTGACCGCCAACCAACAGATCGGCGAGATCAGTTCGGTCGCGCGCGCGATGAGTTCGAACTCCTATCAGGTGATTCGCTCGATCGAAGAGATTACGAAGTCGGTTGCGCTCAATATGCAAGCGACCGGCTCGATGCAGAGCCAATCCGACGACGTGAATAAGGCGTTCTCCGATATCGCGTCGATATCGGCCCAGAACGCATCCTCGGTAGAGGTACTGACCTACGTAAACAAAGAGGTTACCGATAGCGCACAACGGATCCTGACGTCGCTCGACGGGATGACCGCCGGGATGAAACAGATGGACGAACGGCTGAACCATTTCAAAGTGAGCGACTCAACGACGGAGGGAATCGGCGAATGAAAATGACGTTACGCGTCAGATTGCTCGGCACGATCATCGGTGCCGTGGTGCTATTTTTCCTAGTGAGCGTCATCGCGACGCGAGTCGTGCTGCAGCGCGACCTGTCCAACCTCGGCAAGAGCGAGGTGACCAACGGCGCGGGCGCGTTCGGTGGTTATTGGAGTTCGCATCGCGATCTCATTAAGGTTCTCGTATCGCAGGATGCGGCTTCCAGCGCGCTTTTGAAAGCGGTGCAATCGCACGACACGGCGCAGTTGCAGGATCAGCTCGCGAATATCGCTCGCACGTCGAATCTCTCGTTCCTCACCGTCGTCGACGCGAACGGCAAGGTGCTCGCGCGCGCGAACGGCATGCAGCCCGGCTCGCTCGCCAAAGAATCGATCGTCGCTCGCGCGCTGACCGGTGAGACGGTGAGCACCGCCGCGATCCTCAGCGCGAAGGAGCTCGCCGCCGAAGGGCTCGCGCTCCAGGCGCAGATGACGATTACCGATTCCTCGGGTGCGAGCGCCGGAACCTCGACCGACGGCCTCGCGCTCGTCGCGGCCGCTCCGATGAGCGATTCCGCCGATCGCACGATCGGCGCCGTCTACGGCGGCGTGTTGTTGAATCACGCCTACGATATCGTCGATCAGAGCACGAAAGCGCTTGGCGGCAAGACGGCGATTCTGCAAGGCGACGTCATCATCTCCAGCAACATTAAAGCGAAAGACGGTACGCGCGAAGTCGACCGCGAGGTGAAAAGTGCGAAATCGGTCGTCGAAAAGGGCACGCCGTACACCGGGACCGAGCGGATCGGCCCGATAACCTACATCGCGCATATCGATCCCATTCTCAACGACCAGAGCAAAGTGATCGGCGCGCTCTGGTACGGTATTCCACGCGCGCAGATTACCGGCATCATTGCGCACACGACCAACACGTTGCTCTTCTGGGGCTTGCTCGCGATGATCCTCGCGCTCTTCCTCGCGATTCCCATCGTCGAACGGCTCTCCAAGCACCTCGCAACGCGCAGCAAACAGGTGCGCAGCGCGGCGAAGGAGCTCGGCGTCGTGATCGTCGGCAGCGAAGTATCGGGCGATCACGTCGCGCAGACGAAATCGACGATCGAAAAGAGCGGCGCGATTATCGCCGAGCTGGCGAAGGCCGGCGACGCGAGCGGAAAGATCGCGCAACTCAAGAGCCTCAACGACGAAGCGCTCGGCGACGTGATCGTGATCGACACGCTCTCGCAAGAGATGAGCTCGCGTATGAAGCAGGCCGTCGATCGCGTTTCGGAGTTGAACGAGGTTGCCGGAGGTCTCAACGAACTCGTCACGGGTGAGCAGAGTTAGGGAATCGCTATGGCCGATATCGTCCTCTTCTTTGCAAGTAATGCCGACACGATGATCGCCACCAAAGCGCTCAAGGATGCCGGTGTGACTTCGAAGATGATCCCGCGCCCGGCGGGGGTCGCCACCGAGGCGAACCTCTGTTTGAGTATCGACGCGTCGGTAGAGAGCTCGGCAAAGAGCGCGCTCGCCGGCGCCGGAGTCAACCTCGGCGGGGTCGCCCGGTAGCGCTACCGCAGAGCGCGAACGTCGCCGAGCCCGACCACCACGATCGACCCATCGGAGCGCTCCACGCGGAGCGCTCCTCCCGTTTCCAGAGCGAGCGCGCGAGCTTCGAAGGGCTCGCTCTCGCCCTCGGGGAGCAGCCGGTAGCGTTTGCCGGGGATCTCTGCGATGTGCTCCCAGCGACGAAGGAGTGCCGTCGGGCGCTCGAAGGCATCGAGCATCGCATCGGCGCTCCGAAGGATCGCCGCCAAGAGTTGGGGCGCCTCGAGCGGGCGGATATCGTCGCAGAAGGCGGGCGGCGGGCTCACCTCGCGTTCGGCGTTGGGATAGCGCCGCAGATTGATTCCGATGCCGCAGCCGACGAAGGCGCGATCGCCGGCGACGCGCGAGACGGCAAGCATCCCTGCGAGCTTTCGGTCGCCGAGCAAGAGATCGTTCGGCCACTGGGCGCAGGTGGTGACCCCAAGCTCTGCCAGCGCGCCCCAGACCACGCAGGCGCTCCAGAAAGGCACGAGCCAGAGCGCCGTGCTCGGGAGCGGCTCGGGCAGGATCGTGGTGAAGAGCAGCGCGCTTCCCGGGGGAGCGATCCACGCGCGCCCCTTGCGCCCCGCCCCCGCGTCCTGGAAGCCCGCGACGATGGTGAGCCCCCCCGAGCCCGGCTCGCCGAGCAGGGCGCTCGCATCGCGATTCGTGCTTTCGGTGCGGGCCAGGTAGCGGATGCGCGAAAAACGCGTCCCGGCAAGGTGCGGGGCGAGCGCGGCGTAGGGATCCTGCAGTTGCTCCATCGTCGGCGAGAGGCTTCGACGTCTGCTTGGGCGTACCCAAGCGCCCGTTATGGCAATCGAACGTACTCTGATTCTCTGTAAGCCCGACGCGGTTTCGCGCGGGCTCGCCGGCGAGATTATCGCTCGCATCGAACGGCGCGGCTACCTCATCGCGGCGATGAAACTCATGCAGCTCGACGGCGAGCGCGCACGCAAACACTACGGCGAGCACGCCGGCAAACCGTTCTTCCAAGGGCTGGTCGATTTCATCACCAGCGGCCCGATCGTGGCGATGGCGGTGGAAGGCGACGGTGCGATCGAAGGGTGCCGCCAGATGATGGGCGCGACCAATCCGCTCTCCGCTGCGCCGGGAACGATCCGCGCCGACTTCGCGCAGAATATCGGGCGCAACTTGGTGCACGGTAGCGATAGCGCCGCAAGCGCCGAGCGCGAACTCGCGATCTTCTTCGAACCCAAAGAGTTCGTGTCGCGCAAACACGATCTCGAGCGCTGGATTCGCGAGTAGCGCGATGTCGTTGGAATCGTTGCGCGGCGGCGGTCGGCCGCTGATCGAAGGTGTGAGCGCGCGCGAGATTCTCGATTCGCGCGGGAACCCGACGGTGGCGGTGAGCGTCGCGACGAGTTTCGGTGCGGTCGAAGAAGCGATGGTGCCCTCGGGCGCATCGACGGGCGCACACGAAGCGGTCGAACTGCGCGACGACGACGCGAAACGGTACGGCGGCAAGGGCGTACGCAAAGCCGTCGCCGCCGTCAACGACCGCATCGGGCCGATGCTCGAAGGGCTCGACGCGACGGCGCAACGCGAGATCGACGAGAAATTGATCGAGCTCGACGGAAGTGCGAACAAGACGCATCTCGGTGCGAACGCCATTCTCGGCGTCTCGCTCGCGGTGGCGCGGAGCGCAGCGGCGAGCCTCTCGCAGCCGTTGTTCCGCTATCTCGGCGGCCCCTCGGCGGCGACGTTGCCGGTGCCGATGATGAACGTCATCAACGGCGGCAAACATGCCTCGGGCGCGCTGCAATTTCAAGAGTGCATGATCGTTCCGGTTGGGGCGTCGAGCTTCGCCGAAGCGGTTCGCTACGGCGCCGAGACGTTTCACGCGCTCGGAAAATTGCTGCACGAGAAGGGCTTGCCGACGCAGGTCGGCGATGAAGGCGGGTACGCTCCGCCGCTCGATTCCATCGATGCGGCGATGGAGATCCTCGTCGCCGCGATCGAACGCGCAGGCTATCGCCCGGGCAGCGATATCGCGATCGCGCTCGATCCAGCATCGAGCGAGTTCTACCAAGACGGCAAATATTTCGCGCACGATACCGCGCACGGTTTGAGCGCGACGGAGATGGTCGCGCTCTACCGCGACCTCTGCGACCGCTTCCCGATCATTTCGATCGAGGACGGGCTCGCCGAAGAGGATTGGAGCGGTTGGCGCGCGTTGACCGAAGCGCTCGGCGCGCGCGTGCAACTCGTCGGCGACGATCTCTTCGTGACGAATACGAAATTTTTAGAGCGCGGAATTCGCGAAGGGGTGGCCAATTCGATTCTGATTAAGGTGAACCAGATCGGAACGCTCACCGAGACGCTCGATGCAGTGGAACTCGCGCATAAAGCCGGCTATACCGCCGTCATCTCGCACCGTTCGGGCGAGACCGAGGATACGACGATCGCCGACCTTGCGGTGGCGACCGGAGCCGGGCAGATTAAAACCGGATCGCTCTCGCGGAGCGACCGGGTTGCCAAATATAATCGACTGATGGCGATCGAATTAGAACTCGGCGGGGCGGCGCGCTATCCCGGAAAGGCGGTTTTTCATGCGCTTCGCTAAGGCTTTCGCCGTGCTACTGAGCGTCGCGCTGCTCGCCGGGTGCGGCGGCGCGGTTGCGAGCGTCCGGCAGGCGGAATGTGGCGGGTACGCCATATTGCCGGTACCGCCCACGATGATGTACCCAATCGCGAATGCGACCGGCGTCCCCGATGGGAACTTCACGCTCGTGCTCTCGTCGACGTACGGTGACGGGCTCTTTCTCAGCAGTACCGGCAACGCGAACCTTGCGCTTGCGACCGCCGCAGTGCCGAGCCCGCTCCCCAGCCCAAGTGCGACCGCTCCACCGGGTTCGACCCCGGCCGGCTTCGCGGTCGGCACGCTCGCCGCGCACACCACCTACACCGTTGCGGCGACCTTTACGCAGCCCGCCGGCTGCCCGAATATCACCGGAACCGTCGGCTCGTTCACGACGCAGTAGCCTCGGCAGGCGCTTCGTTTCGCCGCTGCGAACGCGGTTGAGCCCGATTCGTGGGCCTGTAGCTCAGCGGTAGAGCGGCCGGCTCATAACTGGTTGCGCGTAGGTTCGAATCCTACCGGGCCCACCAATCGAGTTGACAGCCCCCGCCCCTGCGGGTACCCTACGCCTGTACCCGGGCCGTTCTCGGGTGCGCGACACGTGGCGCCATCGTCTATCGGTTAGGACAGCCGCCTTTCACGTGGCAAAGACGGGTTCGATTCCCGTTGGCGCTACCACGTAGAGCCCCGCTACGGCGGGGCTTTTTTCTTGGCTCGGCGCCAATGTCTACCCAAATGTCTACCTAATTGCTGCGCATCACCCACGAATCGAGCTGGCGAGCGAAGAACCAACCAGGCATGGCGACGACGATATGGTTCCTTTTGGACCGCACCTCGGAGAACTTGGCGGCCGCGTTTCCGCAGTCAATGACGACCATAGCGGCGGGGTTCTCGCCCGAGGCAAGCGATGAGGATATCTTCGACTATGCCTGCGCATACGGGATGACCGTTGTGACCGAGAACGATCGTCACTTTCGCGACCTTATGCAGCGCGCTGCGCAGCGGAGCGGCAAATCAAACTGTGCAGGAGACGGCTTCGGTCTAGTAGTCCCCAATCATCGGAACAGCATCAATTTCCGCGACCTGACACGGAGGTTGAAGTACAACGGCAGGCTCGTGACGTGGCACAAGGTGCGAACGCTGAATCTTCGCGTGTCGATCTTGGAGCGATCAGCCGAGCTTTAGCCGCTACCCCGCTGCAAGTTTTGCGAGGAGGCCACCGCCTAGCGTCGGTTTACACATCGCTGGGCCCGGCGTCGCCTTATTTTGCGTCGCATCAATTGCGACCGGCCGAAAAGAATTCAAGCCCCGAGCGTTTGCCGGAGCCTGAGTTTATTGCTTGAGAGTTAGCGGCTTTATCTGCATAGGCCCGAATGTGGCGACCGTGCAGTTCTTGCCGCGCGTCGCGCGTTGTTTTGCGGCGCCGAGTGTGAAAAACGAATAGCGTCCATCCACGCGTCGAAGCGTACCATCTGATTGCTTTTCATACACGCCGTAGCGTCTAAATAAATTTATCAATTTTGCAGTTACTTTCTCGGTCCCCCTGGACCGGACGGGTAGCGCCCGATGCCCTACCATCTTAGTATAAGACATTTTTCGATTTTCGATGGGCGGGCTCTGAAGTCAATGATTTTATTCTATTCGTTATTCTCCCGACTCGAATTTGCTTCAAGAGCGAATACGTCACTGATCAGATCGACAGCCTCTCGTTGTCGTTCGTTGTGTAGCCCCCGGATTCTGAGCCAAATGGAATTGTGGTCTCTGAGGCCAAGAGCCTCGAACGAGGAGACCCTTCTTGTGAAAATCCCGCTTTACCGAGTCCCAGATCGT
>JAJXXM010000077.1 GCA_021781095.1 bacterium | reverse complement strand
GCGGTGTCGATCCCGACGCGCTCGCGTGGTTGGTCGATCGTTCGCACGACCGCGTCATCCCCTTCGATCTCCGGACGCTCTCGCGCGGCCCCGCGGTCGCGGTTGGGAAGAATCCGCTCGATGCGGTGCTCTCGCGCGATAATCGAACGCTCTTCGTCGGGAACCGCGGCGGCGACAGCGTTACCGCGATCGACACCACGACGAGCCGTGCGATCGCGACGATTCCCGTACAGAGCCCCGATGGGCTCGCGCTCTCGGCACACGGCAACGGCATCTGGGTTGCAAACTATCGCGCGGATACGGTGGAACGGATCGACGTCGCGACGTTGACGGTCGGCGCGCCGATCGCGGTCGGCAAACATCCTCGTTGGATCGCCGTCGCTCCCGACGGCTCGCGCATCTACGTGACCGATCAAGCTGCCGATACCGTGACGCCGATCGATCTGCGCACGCAACGCGCGCTGCCTTCCATTGCGGTCGGCCGCGAACCGACCGGCATCGCGATCTCGCCCGACGGGCGCACGCTCTACGTCGCCAACAATCGTAGCGACGACGTCAGCGTTATCGACACCACGACGCTCCACGTGCTCGCCGCACTTCCCGCAGGCGCGCAGGCACAGATGGTCGCGATTTCGCCGAACGGTCGGCTCGCCTACGTCCCGAATCTCGACGGAATCTCCGTAACGCCGATCGATCTCACGGCACGCACGGTCTCCCCCGACATCGTCGTCGGCGGCGCACCGTTCGAGGCCGCGTTTACTCCCGGCGGTGCGAATGCCTACGTCATCGATATGCGCGATAACGCGTTGGTACGCATCGACGTCGCGCGCGGCCGCGCCGGTGCCCCGCTGCTCTACGCCCCGGGAATCATCACCATGGCGATGCCGCACGGATCATCGGCGCTGCTTCCGTTGCCCTGAGGGAACTCGCCCTCGGTATGCCTCCAACGCCGTATCGAGCGTCATGAGGCGAGCGTCCTCAAGCATCGCCTGAACGACGATGAGTCGATCGAATGGATCGCGATGATGGAGATGCGTCAGCCCGCGCTACGGGACGGCTAGCGGTTCTCCTCGCGCGCGGCGAAGGCGAGCCACGCCAAGAGCAGCGGCATGATGATGTCGTTGAGCCAGAGCATCATGCCCGCGTTGTTCGGTGCGAAGTTGTGCTTCGTCACCATCATCGCGATATGTTGTGCCGCCGCGGCGAACGAAAAGATCACGATGGGAATCGTCAACGCCAAGCGATATCCATAGTTCTGCCGACGGGCGAAGAGCGCCGCAATGCCGATGCCGATTTCGAACCACCCGAGTTCGTATTCGAAGGGGCTCGGCTGCCAGCCGATACTCGCGGCGGCGATATGCTGTTCGTACCCGTGAAAGAATCCGGCCCAAATCAGCGTGAGGCCGCCGTACCAGAAGAGCAACTCTCCCCAGAACACGAACGCACTATCGAGCGCGCGATGTTCGAGGCGCGCGCGGCGCATCGTTCGCCACCACAGAATCACCGCGAGCGCATAAAAGAGCAGATAGACGTGCGAGAGGGCGTTTCCGATAACAGCAGCAGCGTTCACGCGTTACCTCCGAGGAACGGCCGGGCGCACGCGCCAGGCCCAAGCAGTAGCGGTTGGAAGCACCGGATTCGGCGCGAAGCCTTCAAGCCTTGCATCGTACGCGTAGAGATAGGACGCGTCGAAGAGGACCAGCAGCGGCACCTGCGAGGCGACGCGCGCTTCGATGCGTGCGTAGAGGCGTTCTCGAAGCCGCTGCGAGCTCGCGTCGAGCGCCCGGGCCTCGAGACGATCGACGAGCGGATCGCACCAACGCATATAATTTTCCGGTGCGCCGCAGCGCAAAATCGACGAGTCATCGGGATCGATGCCCATCGTCCACGGAATGTAGGCGAGATCGAATTGCCCGCGCGCCAGGGTTCCGTCCTTCGGCAGGAAGAGCTGTGCGTTGCCGACGCTCTTTAACGTGACGGCGATGCCGCGCGCCTGCAACGCCTGTTGAATAAAGGTCGCGACGAGAACGCCGGTCGTCGATTCGGGAAATTGCACGTAGAGCAGGTGGAGCGGCTTGCCGTCCTTATAGCGCATCCCGCCCGCACCGCGCCGCCAGCCCGCCGCTCGAAGCAACGCATCGGCGCTCCGCGGGTGGTATCCCGGCGCGTGCACGTTCGGATCGAGCGCCCACGAATAGCTCGGCTGGAGCGTATCGGCGACGGGGTAGACGCCGAGGGTGATCTTGCGCGATATCGCCTCGCGATCGATGCTCTCGGCGATCGCACGCCGTACGCGCACGTCGCGCAACGCCCCGCGTTCGACGTTGAGCGCGAGCCCCGCGACGACGCTCGTCGGCACGCGCTCTATGTGAATATCGCGCGCGCCGCGAAGGGCGGCCTGTTGCGCGGGAGCGATCAGGTTCCAATCGAGTTCACCGGTGCGCAGTAACGTCAGGTTCGTGCCGGGATCGGCGACGATGCGTGCGACGATATGCCGTATCGGCGGAGCTCCGCGCCAATAGCGCGGATTCGCTGCAAACGTAAGCCGGTCGCCGCGCCGCCACGAAACGAAACGATAGGGACCGTCGCTCACCTGCGGATCGCCGTTGAAACTCGCGGTGCGCAGCGAACGTACGCGCGCGAGCACGTGTGCCGGAACTACCGCGTAGGGCTCGATGCCGTAGGAAAAAAACGTCGCGACCGCCGGAGCCCACGGCTTGCGAAGATGCAGGATGACGGTGCTTGCATTCGGAGCGACGGCGCGATCGATCGCATCGTAGCCTTCGCGCGTCCGTACCGGATTGCGCGGGTCGAGTATGGCGTGCAACGTGAACAGGACGTCGGCGCTGGTCACTGGAACGCCGTCGCTCCAGCGCACCCCGGGGCGAAGGTGATAGGTGATGGTGCGGCCGTCCGCCGAGATTCCACCGTTGTTGCGCGTCGGAATCTCGCGCAGCAAGACCGGCACCAATCGCCCGCGCGCGTCGAGATCGACGAACGGTTCGAAGAGCAACCGTGCGACCTGCTGATCGACCGACGCGGAGTCGGGAGTGAGGAAGAGCGGGTTCAGCGTCGTCGGATCGGCGGCGATGGCAAAGCGCACCGTCTGCGCCGGCGCGTTCGTACGCGCACCGCGCGAGCAGGCCGCAACGAGCAGGAGCAGCGCGACTGCGGCAGCGCGGCGCATCACGATGCCGAGCGCTCGACTTCGATCGTCGGCTCGTGCGCGACGGGAAACTTTACCGAGCGCGCGATGAAGCACATGTTCGCCGCGTCGGCGTGGAGTGCGAGTGCGCGCTCGCGATCGGAGCCGACGGCGATCGTGACGGATGGCCGCAGGAGCACCGAGATGAACTCGCCGCTTCCATCGGGATGAACGACCATGGTACTTTCGGCTCGATCTTCATAGGCTCGAACGACGACGCCGGCGCTCGCGCAGAGATGGAGATACCAGAGTTGATGGCAGGCACTCAGCGAAGCGAGCAAGAGTTCTTCGGGATTCCACAGGGCCGCATCGCCGCGGTACTGCGGGTCGGCCGATCCCTTCATCGTCGCCTTGCCGTCGGCCATCACGTCGTAATCGCGTCCGTAGCTGCGATAGGACGTGGTTCCAACGCCCCTGCTTCCCGTCCAAATCATTCGTACGTGGTAGTGATGCTTCGTGTCGGCCATACCAATCCTCGCGGCTCCGTCGTTCTCGGCGCCTTTAGCTGCGAGGGCATCGCTCCCTTCAGCGCGATCGCCGCTACGGATTCGCCCGCTCGGCCTGAAGCCGCACGCGTTCGAGCGCCTCGGGATCGTCGACGTCGGCGTACGCTCCGATATCGTCGATCGGCAGCGTGCGGCGCCGCAACGCGGGGTGATCGCGCAGAGCACGCAGCGAATCGCCCATCGGTAACTCCGCGAACCGTTCACGCGCCCGCGCCGAGAAAAAGACGGGGTGCCCGCCGACGCCGTCGCGCTCCGGAAAACAGATATCCACGCCCCGCGCTCCCTCGAGCACCGCGTCGACGAGCGCGCGCGAGACGAGCGGTTTATCACCGAGAAGCACCAGGATCGCGCGCTCGGGCTCCGTCAGCGCATCGGCGAGCACGATCGAATGCGCCATTCCCGCCTCCGGTCGATCGTTCACGATACAGCGAACACCACTCGCATCGACGAACCGACGCAAGCTCGGCGAAGCGACGACGAGCCGCGGAAGGTGCGCGCACGCGTCGAGCACGCGCGCCAACATCGGCGTCCCACCGATCTCGAGCAACAATTTCGGTTCGCCCATACGGTTCGCTTCGCCGGCGGCGAGCACCACTGCGGTAACGTTCACGTCGCTCCGCGCCCGCGAATCGGACCGATCCCGCGCGAGAGCATACCGCCCGAACGCCCCCGTTCGACGGCGACGATCTCCGCGAGCACCGCGAGCGCCGTCTCTTCGGGCGTGCGCGCGCCGATATCGAGCCCCACCGGCGCGTGCACGCGTGCGAGTTCCTCTTCGGTCATGCCGGCCTCGCGCAGCGCGATGCTGCGATGCGCGTGTGTCGTGCGGCTGCCGACCGCCCCGACAAATCCCGCGCGCGAACGAACCGCTGCCAGCAGCAAGGGTACGTCGAATTTTTCGTCGTGCACGAACGACACGATCGCCGTCCGTTCGTCGATCGGCGCCGATGCGAGAAATTCATGCGGCCACCCTACGACGATTCGGTCGGCATTCGGAAAGCGCTCTTTCGTCACGAAGGCTGCGCGCGCGTCGCAGAGCGTCACCACGTAGCCGAGTAGGTGCGCCGCGTCGATCGTCGCGGCGGCGAAATCGAGCGCGCCGAACAGATACAGGTGGGGAGCGACGCGCTTGGGAGCGAGAAATATTTTCGCTCCTTCGAATGCGAGGCAGCGCGCTTCGCCGCCGTTTTCTTCGCGCACGAGCGTTGCAACCGCGCGGTCGAGCGCCGGATCCCCGAGCGTTCCCAGAACGCGCTCCGCCGAGAACGCCGCGCGCGCACCGATGGCGTCACCGTCGAGCCGCAGAGCGTGGGCGAGGATCTCGTCGCGACTGCGCTCGAGCTCCGCACAGTAGCACGGGTCGAGTGCATCGAGAGCGATCGTAAGTTCGCCGCCGCAGCGAAGCCCGAGCTCCGCGCCTTCGCGATCCGACACGCCATAGGACCGCACGCGCGCTTTTCCGTGGCCGAAGAGCTCGCGCGCCTCATCGACGAGCGCCGCCTCCACGCATCCGCCACCGATCGAACCGACGAGTTCGCTTCGGTCGCTGACGGCGAACGCCGCACCGGGATCGCGCGCCGACGAGCCCCGCACCTCGACGAGCGTAGCGAGAACGATCTCGCGCCGCTCGTTTTGCAAGCTGACGATGCGCGAAAGAATATCAAGCATATTTTTGGTTTACGCTTTTCAACAGTTTATTGTGAGGCGCTGCTAACATAATTTCGATTACTTCATGAAAGGAGTTGCCCGGCATCGATAGCAACCCTTCTTCGCAAGAGGTGAGTAACGACCGTGTCGGCCGCTCCGTCGAAAATGCTAGCGACCCTTAACGTCAACGGACGCGACGTCACCTTGGCATTCCTCCCGCACGCGACGCTGTTGGAGGTTCTTCGCGAAGAATTGCGGCTGACCGGAACGAAGCACGGTTGCGAACTCGGCCAGTGCGGCGCCTGTACCGTGCTCGTCGACGGGACCCCGGTGCTCTCGTGTTTGACGCTCGCCGCCGAGACGATCGACCGCCCCATCACGAGTGTCGAAGGCATCGCCGTCGCCGACGCGCTGCACCCCGTGCAGCGCGCGTTTCTCGATCTCGGAGCGGCGCAATGTGGGTATTGCACTCCCGGGTTCATCGTTGCGGCGGTTCATTTATTGGAACGCACGACGTCGCCGAGCGAGACAGAGATCCGCGAGGCGCTCGCCGGCCATCTCTGTCGATGCACCGGGTACACGAAGATCGTCGAAGCGGTCGCGCTCGCCGGGCAACGCATGCGCGCGACGACACATGGGTAACAACGGCACGCGTTCCACCGAAGGGCGCGTCGTTGGCGCGGCGCTGCCCCGCATCGACGGATATGCAAAAGTAACCGGAGCCGCGCTCTTCGCCGACGATATGGCGTTTCCGCGCATGCTCTTTGGACGGCTGCTTCGCAGCCCGCACGCGCACGCGCGCATTCTCTCCATCGACTACGAAAAAGCGCTCCGCCTTCCCGGCGTCGTGGCGATCGCGACCGGGCGCGATCTCCCCGTGCGCTACGGCATTCTGCCATCGACGCAGGACGAAACGGTCTTTGCCATCGAGAAGGTTCGCTACGTCGGCGAACCGGTCGCCGGAATCGTCGCCGAAGACGAACGCACCGCACAACGGGCCGCCGCGCTGATCGAGGTTCGGTACGAAGCACTTCCTTCGGTAATGTCGATCGACGATGCACTTCGCGATCTCACCGAGAACGGGGAAAAAATTCATCCCGAGTCGCGCAAGAGCAATAACGTTCACAAAGACGTCCACCTCACCTTCGGCGATATCGAAGCGGGGTTCGCCGATGCCGATCGCGTGTTCGACGATGAGTATTTCTTCGAAGGAAACACGCACGCGGCACTCGAGGAGCACTCGGCGGTCGCGATCTGCGGCGCGGATGGAAAATTGACGCTCTGGTCCTCGACGCAGACCCCACATTATTTGCACCGCGTCGCCGCTGCAGTGCTCGAGATGCCGGCGAGCCGCATTCGCATTATCGCGCCGCCGATCGGCGGCGGTTTCGGTGGGAAGACCGAGCCGGTCGCCCACGAACTCGCCGCCGCCTACTTTGCACGTGCGACCGGGCGGCCGGTGAAGTTTACGCTCACGCGCGAGGAGATCTTCTACACCCATCGCGGGCGCCATCCGGTCCGCATTCATCTTCAAACCGGGGTAAAGAACGACGGCACGATTACCGCCTGCCGCTTGCAGACCTGGCTCGACGGCGGAGCCTTCGGCTCCTACGGCGTGGCGACCACCTACTACACCGGCGCGCTCCTCCCGGTGACGTACAAAATGGGAGCGTACGCATTCGATGGCTGTCGGGTGTACACCAATAAGCCGCCCTGCGGGCCGAAACGCGGGCACGGAACGACGCAGCCCCGATACGCCTTTGAATCCCAACTCGACGATATCGCCAACGCGCTCGGGCTCGATGCGGGCGCCTATCGTGCAGCGATTGCGGTCGACCCCTATTCGCGCACGATCAATCATTTGCGCGTAACGAGTTGCGGCATTCGCGAGGCT
>JAJXXM010000390.1 GCA_021781095.1 bacterium | reverse complement strand
AGCGGTGCGTGTGCTGAACGTCGGTAATATCACCGCGCTCGCCCAGGCGGCGCTCGTCGCGCACATTCCTTCGATCGATCCGGTCGCCGGTGCTCCGGTCGTCGGATGTTTTTGCTATCGCACCTATCCCGACGTTGAGTTTCACGAGGGCGTCGATCTCGGCGCCGATTGGGGCGAGCCGGTGCGAGCCGCCGCCGCCGGCATCGTGACCGCGGCCTCGTACGATGGCGGATACGGCCTCATGGTCGAAATCGATCACGAAAACGGGTACGCCACCTGGTACGCACATCTTTCGAGTGCCGGCGTTCGCGTCGGCGAGCGCGTGCTCAAGGGGCAAACGATCGGTCGCGTCGGAATGACCGGTTTCGCCACCGGGCCGCACGTCCACTATCAGGTCATGCACGACGGTACCCCGGTCGATCCGACGCCGTTTCTCGACGGCGTGCCGCGGAATGTCATCGCCGACAAGTCGTAGAAGCCTCCCGTCGTGAACGCTATCGCCTGCACGCTCGGCCCGCTGCTGCTCGAGTTGCTCAATATCTATATGATCGTGCTGGTCGTGTACGCGGTTATTTCGTGGATTCCCGATCTTCAGGGAGCGTGGGTTCGCTATCTCGCCGCAGCGATCGAGCCGGTCCTGAACCCGATTCGGCGCATCATTCCGCCGATGGGCGGCTTCGACATCGCGTTCATCGTCCTGATCTTACTCATTCAGTTCGTCGTTCGCCCGGTGATTATCTCGGCAACGCTTCACGCCTGCGCGTTCTAAGCACCCAATGGAGAGAGCCACCGACCACGCGCATCGGCTGCAGACGATTTCGAATACGCGGAACTTTTGCATTATCGCGCATATCGATCACGGAAAGACGACGCTCTCCGATCGCCTTTTGGAGATGACCAAAACGATCGAGTCGCGCGTGTTGGAAGAGCAGCAACTCGACGCGATGGATCTCGAGCGCGAACGCGGCATTACGATTCGCATGCATCCCGTCACGCTGCGCTACCCCGCACTTGACGGCGAAATCTATCGGCTCAATCTCATCGATACCCCGGGGCACGTCGATTTCTCGTACGAGGTTTCGCGCTCGCTCGCGGCCTGCGAGGGCGCGCTGTTGATCATCGATGCGGCCCAAGGCATCGAGGCGCAGACCTTGGCGAATTACCACCTCGCGCTCGAACACAACCTGACGATCATTCCGGTGATCAATAAAATCGATCTTCCGGCCGCCGATCCGGAGCGCGTGATGGCCGAGATCGAAGAGCTGCTGGTGATCGAGCGGAGCGAATGCATCCTCGCCAGTGCGAAAAACGGCATCGGCATCGAGAATATTCTCGAAGCGATCGTCGCGCGGGTTCCCGCGCCGCAGGGGCATACCGATCTCGTTCGCGGCCTCGTGTTCAACGCGCAATTCGATCCCTACCGCGGCGTCGTCAGTTACGTGCGCGTCGTCGACGGGGCGATCGAGAGCGGCACCAAATTTATGTCGATGGCGCACGAGCGAGTGTACGAATGCACCGAGGTGGGCCTCTTCGCGCCGCAGATGCGCCCGACGAAACGCTTGAGTATCGGGGACGTCGGCTACGTCATCGCCAACGTCAAATCGTTGGGCGATATCGATGTCGGCGATACGATTACCGCCGCGAACAATCCGGCGCACGTGGCGCTTCCGGGCTATCGAAAAGCCGTCCCGATGGTCTATTGCGGCCTCTATCCCAACGAAGGCGCCGCCTACGATTCGCTCCGCGACGCGCTCGAAAAGCTCAAGCTCAACGATGCCGCCCTGGTCTTCGAACCCGAAACGTCGATCGCGCTCGGCTTCGGCTTTCGCTGCGGGTTCTTGGGCCTGCTGCACATGGAGATCGTTCAAGAACGTCTCGAGCGCGACTATTCCCTGGACCTCATCGCCACCTCGCCCTCGGTGGTCTTTCGGGTGACGCGGACCGACGGCACCGTCGAACTCGTCGATAATCCGTCGAAGTTGCCGCCCTCCAATCTCATCGCGCAACTCGAAGAACCCTACGTGAAAGCCACGATCATCTCCCCGCCGGAGTACGTAGGCGCGATCATGGAGATCATTCAATCGCGACGCGGCGCGTTGCTGAACATGGAGTATCTCCACGACGGCCGCGTGATTCTCAGTTACGAGATGCCGTTGATCGAAGTGATCGTCGATCTCTTCGATCAATTGAAATCGCGAACGAAGGGCTACGCGTCGCTCGATTACGAACCGATCGGCTATCGCGAAGGCGACCTCGTGAAATTGGAAATCCTTCTCAACGGCGAGGCGGTGGACGCGCTCTCCTTTATCGTCGCGCGCGACAAAGCGTCGAATCGCGGGCGCCTGTTGGCCGAAAAACTCAAGGAACTCATTCCGCGGCAAATGTTCGAGGTCCCCATTCAAGCCGCGATCGGCGGAAAGATCGTCGCGCGCGAAACCGTCAGCGCGATGCGAAAAAACGTGCTCGCGAAATGTTACGGCGGCGACATTAGCCGAAAACGCAAGCTGCTCGAAAAGCAGAAGGCGGGAAAGGAGCGCATGCGCCGCGTCGGCCGGGTCGAACTTCCGCAGGAAGCATTCATGGCGGTGCTCCAACTCGAGTCGTGAACGAGCGATTCTTCCTCGCCAGCACCAATGGTGGAAAACGAGGGGAATTTGCGGCGTTGCTCGCCCCACACGGCATCGAACTCGGGGCGTCGATCCACTATCCCGAGGTCGAGGAGAACGCCGACGATTATGTCGGGAACGCGGCGCTGAAAGCCGCGGCACTCCGCAGCGAACTCGATCGACTCGGCGAGTCGGCGACGGTCTTCGCCGACGATAGCGGTTTGGAGATCGACGCGCTCGACGGCGCACCGGGGCTGCGCTCGGCGCGATACGGTGGGCTCGAGATCACGTGGGCGCAGCGGCGGGCACGACTTCTCGCGGCGCTCTCCGCGGTGCCGATGGAGCGACGTTCCGCGCGCTTTTGCTGCGCGCTCGTGGCGATCGACGGGAGCGGTCGTCGCTTCGAGGGCTTCGGCGCGACGCTTGGAACGATCGCGACCCTCGAGCGCGGCAGTGCGGGTTTCGGGTACGACCCACTCTTTCTCCCCGATGGGGAGCGGCGAACCTTCGCCGAGATGACCGCCGAGGAGAAGGCCCGGTCGAGCCACCGCGCGCGCGCCGTACGGGCGTTGCTCGTGGCGATGGGACGATGAGTTCCTCGGCGATCGATTTTCGTCTCGCATCGCCGCGTGAAGCCGCGGCGATGCTCGGAGGCGCGGCGCTGACGCCGACGCTCGCGGCACTCGTCGCGCGCGAGCGCGCGCTCATGGCGATCGTGGAGGGCGAGCCGAGCGGACTCGCGGTCTACTCCTGCGATGAGCTCGCGGTGGAGCTGCAAAGCCTTGCGGTGGCGCGCGATGCGCGCGGGCGCGGCGTCGCGCGAGCGATGGTGGAGGAACTGCGCGGCGACGAGCGCCGCATCGTCCGAGCGGTCGTCCCGACCCGCCCCGACGAACTCGCCCCGATGTACGGCGTGCTCGGCTCGATCGGTGAGATCTATTTCGGCTACAGCCTCGCGCTGCCGACGGAGGAGCGCCTCGCCGGCGAACTCGACGGGGCCGGAGCGCTGGGGGTGCGCCCGATCGAGGGCGTCGGCGATCTTCCCGAGCTCCTCGAACTCGACGCCCTCGCGGGAAGGCCGCGCGATGCCGCGCTCCATGAAGCCGTGCAGGGCTCGGCACAGGGACTGCTCTTTTCGCACCCCGACGGCGAGCCCGCCGCGTACCTGTACGTCGCTTCCGATGGTGCGCTCGGACCAGGGGGCGCGGTAAGCGCGGCGGCACTCGGCGATGCGATGCTCTACGCGTTCGCGCGGTTGCGCTCGCTCGGACGAGATCTCGCGCGCGTGCGCGTTCCGGCGGCGAGCGAACGACTCATGCGCCTTCTACGCCGATGCGGCGGGAGTATCGTGGAGGCCTCGGTGCGCCTCGGCGATGAAGGCCCGGCGCGCGGGCTCGGCTTGCCCCTCTGTGGTATGCTCCGCGGGGAGCCGGCGGGACGTAGCTCAGCTTGGTAGAGCGCTTGCTTTGGGAGCAAGAAGTCGCAGGTTCAAATCCTGTCGTCCCGAGATGGATCGCACGTCGAAGGGCTCGCGCGCCCGTGGTCTAACAGGATAAGGCACGAGTCTTCTAAACTCGAAGATGGGGGTTCGAGTCCCTCCGGGCGCGTTTCGATGCGCATGCGTGGTGATTGTAGCTCAGCTGGTTAGAGCGCCTGACTGTGACTCAGGAGGTCGCCGGTTCGAACCCGGTCAGTCACCCCATTTCCGTTCGTTTCGTGGCCCCGCTTGAAAAAGTGGGGTCGCGGAACGTTGAGGAAGGAGTTATTCGGCGCTCGCCGTCGTATGCTCGTGCTATGGCCGAGCGTACGCGATGGGCACCACGGGTACCCAGCATCCTCGCGATCGTGCTGCTTCTGGTCGGAATCGCGCTTGCGGTTTCACAGTTGCTGGCTTACGCGCGCTTTATGTCGGTCGGCACCGCGCCCTCGATCTCGTCGCGCGAGCGCATTGCTATCGAAGCGTTTCGCCGCTCGCAACCCCTTGCAAATGCCGCACTCGATTATCGCGATGCCGTCGTCGCCGGAGACGCTGCCGCGCGCGCGCGCGCCGGCGTAGCGATGAATCGCGAAATGACGGCGATGAAAAAGCTGCTGCTCGCGCCGAACGCGCGCGCGCTTGAGGCCGCCGCCTCGCTCGCGCAGCTCCAAGCGGGATGGCTCAAGGCGCAACGCGCGCCGATGGGCTGGAAGGGGCTCGATGCGGTGAGCGCGCCGTTGAACCCGCTCGCAAATTTAATCCAAAATCTCGGCGACACGTCGAATTTTAGTTACGAGCGTACGCACGTGACGCAGAATCTCGCGGATATCGCGTTTAACGATCTTCCGAGTTCGTTAATGTTTCCGCGTCGCGCGACCTTGGAAGTGCGTCATCTCGTCGCCGCTCCGGCCTTCGCGCTCCCGGTACGCATAGGCTTCAACGGCATTTCGACCGCCGTCGGGAGTTCGTACAGTCTCGCCCAAGACCATATCACGCATACGGCCGCATCCTTGCGCGCGTCGTTGCCGCGCGGCGATACGCCCGCGGTCGACCTCTTCGTCGCGCGTGCGAAGGCTTACGTTGCGGCCGGCACCGCACTCTCCAACGCGCTTGCGAGCGCGGCGTTGCTCCCGCGGATCGATAGCGCGACGGAGCGGAAAATCTCGGCGCTGAGCCGCACCGCGGCCCGGAGCACCGACGCTCTCTACGGCGCCGTCGACACGATGCTCGTCGCCGATCTCGCAAGCCGCGAAGCGAACTACGCTGCGGCGCAACGGGCACGCGTCCTCACGCTGCTCGGTATCCTCGCCCTGCTCTTCGGGGCGCTCCTCTTGGCCTGGTCGATAGCGAACGGCCGGGCGCAGCGCGCACTCGATGAAGCGCAGCGCGAGCGTGAGCGGCTCGCGAGCGAACTCGCACGCCAGGACGCAGAACGCGCGCTCCATCTGAGCGAGGCGCAATTCCGCGCCGTCTTCGACGGTTCGACGATGGGCATCGCGATTCTCGATCGTCAAGGAAAAGCGATCGATGCGAACGCGGTCTATCGTAGCGTGATCGACGTCCACCACCATCTTCTCGACGGCCATGAAAGCGAGTTCGCCGAAGTGATGAGCGGGGCGCGCGATGCGTTTACGGTCGAACGGCGGATCTCCGGGCTGAGCGAAGAGATGTGGGTCGACGTCACCATCTCCGGCGTGACCGATTCGAGCGGCGAGCATCCGTTCGCCATGTGCACGTTTGCCGATAAGACGACGATCAAACAGCAAGAACGTCGCCTGAATTTCCAGCGTCTCCACGACGCGTTGACCGGGCTGCCGAATCGACAGGCCTTCGAAGAGCAGCTCGCGGTGCGCTTCGAGCACGCTCGAAACGAGGTGGGCGTGCTCTTTTCGGTGATCTTCGTCGATCTCGAACATTTCAAGGATGTCAACGAAAGTCTCGGCCACTCGGGTGGAGATGCGGTGCTTCGCCAGATCTCGACCCGTCTGCGCGGCTCCTTAAATGCCGACGATACCGTCGCTCGCTTGGGCAGCGACGAATTTGCGATTCTCGTCGGGACGCTCGGCGACGTCATCCATGTGGAATCGCTCGCGCGACGGTTGCTCGAAAACCTCTCGAAGCCGTTCCTCGTCGAGGGACGCCCGATTTTCCTCGGCGCCAGCATCGGCATCGCGATCGGCCCGGAGAAGTACGAGCGCGGCGACGAGGTATTACGCGACGCCGAGATCGCGATGCAGTACGCAAAGACCGTCGGCCGCGAACGCTTCGCGGTCTTCGATGCCGACATGCAAACCGCAGCGGCCGAGCGGGTCGCGCTCGCCGCCGACCTGCGCTTCGCCGTCGAACGCCGGGAGTTCCGCGTCCTCTATCAGCCGGTCGTCGATCTGCGAACCGGAGCGATTAAAGGGGCGGAGGCGCTCTTGCGCTGGGATCACCCAACGCGTGGCGTCATTTCGCCCATGCTCTTTATTCCGCTCGCGGAGCGCGGCGGCTTCGCTCGCAGCATCGGCGCCTTCGTGCTCGATACCGGGTGTTCGCAACTCGCGGCGTGGCGACGTGCCGGAATCGATATCAGTACCTTCACTCTGCATTTCAACGCGACGCCGACGGAGCTGCTCGAACCGGGCTTCGACCGCACGCTCAGCGCGGCGATCGACGAATATGCGCTCAAGCCGAGCAACCTGGCGATCGAGATCACCGAGAATTCGATGCTCGACGATACGGATATGGCGATGGAACGCATCGAGCGGGTTCGCGAACGCGGCTTCGCCGTCTGCATCGACGACTTCGGAACCGGCTACTCCTCGATGCGCTACATGCAGCACTTTAAGATCGATGCCATTAAGATCGACAAAGGCTTCGTCGCCGGTGCGAACGGCGAGATCGCCAGCGAACCGATCGTCCACACGCTGGTCCGGCTCTCGGAGGCCTTCGGCGTCCGCGTCGTTGCCGAAGGGGTGGAGACCGAACGGCAGCGCGAGGTCCTCATCGCCGCCGGGTGCATCGACGCACAGGGATTTCTCTTCGCCGAGCCGCTGACGGCGGCAGAGTTTCGCGAGCGCCTGGTCGCCCAAGCCGAAAATCTCTCCTCGATGGCCGCGACCGGTACGTAACGAAAGGCGCACCTTTTTCGCTTGCAAAAGCCTGGGCGGCCGTTTACACTGATACGCGCCTCTGCGCCTTTAGCTCAGTCGGTAGAGCAGCGGACTTTTAATCCGTTGGTCCTGGGTTCGAGTCCCAG
>JAJXXM010000049.1 GCA_021781095.1 bacterium | reverse complement strand
ATCTCGCGTGGATTGCGACCCCTCCGTTATTTTGGACCTCGCCGGAGAACCGTATTTGGCGTAAGAACAGTTTTAGGTTATTAAGCGAATTTATAAAGTGCGTTCCTACGGGTCGTCTGGTCGCCATTGGGTCTTCCGCTGAATACGGGGAACACGTCAATGCGGCGAAGGAAGATGAAATGTGTTGTCCTCACACTGAATATGGAATTGCAAAGTTGCAACTTCTTGAGGATGTAGCTCGATATGCAAAGCAGCAACGATTTACTAATTGGATATGGCTTCGGTTGTTTCAACTGTATGGAATCGGAGAGCCTCCGACAAAGCTCATCTCGTCGCTAATAGGTGGTTTTTTGACGGGGTCGCCAATTCGCATTGAGAACCCGAATTGGATGTATGACTACGTCAATGTAGAAGACGCAGCTGCAGCAATCGTTGAATCCGTTGAATCAAAGAGCACCGGGGTATTCAACTTGGCGTCAGGGGCGCCTTATGCCGTGAGTGCAGTTGAGAGCTTGGTAAGAGAATGCCTCGAAGAGGCTGGGATTCATATCCAGAAGGCAGATCAACCCATGGGTTATGCGCGCAGTACGGTTGGGGGAATCACAGCCGATGTTACAAAAATGCGTGGTGGTTTTAAGCGTCTGCCTAGAATGAGTCTTAAAGAGCGCGTCGCAGAAATGATTAGAGCAAAGCTAGATGACAACGCATAATAAAATAGGGCAAAACTTGAGCATGCATGATGTGACTGCATTTATATTGAGTTATAACGGTCTCGCTCTAGCCGAAAGATGCGCTAAATCATTGGCTGAGTCGGCGTCAGGTGTGGAAATTTGTGTTGTTGACAACGGTTCGACGGACGGGACGGAAGAATATTTTAGGTCTAAAGCCGACAAAATAAGAGTGGTTCGGAATTCTCAAAATTTAGGATTAGGGAAGGCTCTTAATCGAGCAGTGCGAGGTACGCAGTCGAAATATATCCTATTGCTGAATAATGATGTCGTTGCAAAGCCAGGCGCGGTAGATGCCTTACTGCGTATTTTGGAGGAAGATGAATCTGTCAAGATGGCTTTCCCGCGGCTTTATAACGAAGATGGAACAGTTCAACACTCGGGTATGGCAATCGATATTACGGCTTTTTCGGTCGACCTTAACATCGAAGGCGAGGAGCCGGTCGACGTGATGTTCCAGAGCGGTTGCGTGACAATGATGAGAACTCAAGATTTTTTACGTGTCGGAGGATACTCCGAGTACCTCGACTGGTATGTCGAAGACATCGACTTGGCCTGGAAGGTTCATTCGATCGGTGGGCGAGTCGTCGTGGTCCCTGCTGCCAGGTTTATTCATTCGGAAGGAGCGACTCTCGGGAAAAACTTGGCAGATCGTTCGGGCGTGCTAAACCGTATTTACCTGCGGGAACGTAATGTTCTTCTCGTGATAATGCGAAATGCATCTCTCGTGCATCTGGCCGTTCAATTGCCGCTTGTGCTCGTTGCCCAAGCAATTGAGGCTCTTGCCGCTCTTTTGATGCTTCGGGATATAGAGGCTTCTGGGCAGTATATCCGGGCATGGAGCGATGCAGCTCGTCTCATCGGTGAGGTTAGGCAGGATTCCAGGGTGGTCGGAATCCCGCGAAGCAACCTGCTGCGTTACGTAAAAGTGCGTTGGAGCAAGCTCGGGTTGGCGCTTGCTAACTGGCGAACGCTCGGCCCCCGCCCCTAGAACGCCTTGACGTTCCGAAGCCCGGCGGCGTTGAAGCCGGCGAGTGCGGCGGCATCGTCGTCGTTCGCGTCGTAGAGCACCACCACGCGGCCCGCGCCGATCGCGTCGTTGAAGTTGTCGATCTGGTCGCCGGGGATCTTGACGCCCGCGAGGTAGTTCACGGCGCTGCCGTGGCGCGTCAGCGAGCCGAGCGAGGGGCCGCGGCTGCTGGTGCCCGGCACGCCGGTGCCGCCGGAGTCGGTCATCATCCCTTGGCCGTGGGTCATGTCGTCGGAGAAGTCGTTGGAGTTTTGGGCTTCGCGCACGTGCACGAACGAGATCGTCGACTCATCGTGCGCGGCGGTCTGGGCGTCGCGCGTTACCACGCGCACGCGGCCCATGTCGATACCGGTCTGCCCGGTAAGCGCCGCCTCGATTTTTTTCGGGTCCGATTCGGGAAAGATCCCTACCACTAACCGTTGTCCCACCAGCGTTCTCCTTGCGAACTGTAAACTCAGAAACGCCGCGCGAACGGCGTCAGCGGATGCTTCGCCGCCGGGTGCCATCTTCTTGCCGGTCGATTGTGGGGTGCCGTCCTGGGAGATTACGGTTGGCTCCAGGGGTTGACGGTCGGGGCGCCGGATCCGTCGAAATCTCGCGTATTCCGCGTCACGATCGAGAGCTGGCGCTCCAGCGCCACCGCTGCCAGCATCCCGTCGGTCACCGGAAGCGTTCGCCCGTTCGAACTGCTCGGTGCGTCGACCCTACCCCAGCGCGCTGCGTCATGGAGATCGAACGATCCCGCGATAGAGTTCGGCGATCGCGAGAACGCTCACGTACATCCTGGATTCAGGCGTTTGTTCGAACCACGCTTCGACGCCGGGATTCGGTGATGGGCGCATGAGTTCGGAGAGCGCGCACGTGTCGAGAAGGAATCCGCTCAAAATTCAAAGCCCCGTGACGTGTCTTTGCGGCGTTCGAATCGAACGTCGGTGCCCCGAACGGGCCTGAAAAGCTCCACGAGCGTTCCCTTGGGGTGCATCGCTTGCTCGTAGTCGCTCAGGCGAAGCACGACCACCTCGTCCCGCCCGCGCCGTGAAATAACCTGCGGCCGCCCCTCCAAGGCCTTTTGCACGACCTCGCTGAGCCGTGCCTTCGCCTCCTGAAGTTGCCACGTCGTGCCTTCACCAGCGGGTTTCTGCATCATACAGCCCTCCTTCACGCGTTTCACGATAATCGCAAGGGGTGCCCGCTATCAACTAGTCTGACTAGTCTCGATCCCAATCTTCTTCGGACTGGTTCGGGGTTACGGCCCCTCGCGGCCCTCGTTCACACGGTGATAAGTCGAAGGTCGGGAAAATTCGTGCGGTAAAAGGCCGCGTCGCCGGTGATGAGGCCGCCGGTCGCCGCGGCATGTGTGCCGATTGCGAAATCGGCCGGCAGGCGTCGGGGGGCGCCGCTCGCCTGCCGCTTCCCACACCTCGCGCGTAACTTCCCACTGAACGCCGATTGAGGTCGCGCGCAAAAAGGTGTCTATTTCCTTTTTGTTCCAGCCGGGATGTGCGAAGAGTTCCGCGTACACGATCGGGCAGATGACCAACCCCTGCCGTTCGGCCTGCTTTTCGAGGAGGGTTGAGGCGAGCTCGGCGGCCGTCGGAGTGCCGGCAACGAGATCGATAATGACGTTGGTGTCGACTGCAAGGCTCAACGCTTGTTCTTGTGACCCCGCAGCTCACGCAACCACGCGTTGGTTTCCTTTTGCGAGCGCCCCGCCCCGATGCGGTACCGCCCGGCGAACGCCGAAAACCGGTTTGGACGCGGCGCCGGGAGTACGCGCACGCCATCCGGCCCGATCTCAAACATCAGCGCGTCGCCTGCCGTAACGTTTAGCGCCGCTCGCACCGCGGCGGGAGGGGTCAATTGCTGCTTCGAGGTGAGTGTTGCCTTACGCCTTACGATCATGTAAGGGGTTTACCACCAATCGGCTGCGGCGGGCAAGCGAGATCGCCTTGCCTAGTCGGCGCGCGCCCACCGAATGCCGGATTTTTCGGCGGCCGCATTGAGACGCCGATCGCGCGTCATCAAGGTTGCGTCGAGATCCTGGGCGAGCACGAGATACGCGGCATCGTACGCCGAGATTCCCCAGCGAAGCGCAGCTTCAAACGCGCGAGCAGAACCGAGTTCGGTCCCGGTCGTTTCGACACGCAGCGGAAGCCGGGCTATTGCCGCAAGGATCGCGCCGGCCTCGGCGGTCGTCGCCCGTTTGCGCCGCACGGCGACGGCCAAGATGTTCTGTGCTTCGCTCGTGAAGAGCGCCGGCACGTGGGCGCCGTTGGCGACGACGAAGCGCGCCATCGCTACCGCAAGCTCGTCGCGCTCATCGTCGAAGATCCACGAGAAAACGGCCGAGGCATCGACTACCGTTCTCACCGTTTGCGGCCCTCGTCGATCGCTTTGCGAATGGGAATACCAAGTCGTATCTTCTGCGAGAGCAGAAAACTGAGCGCGCTCTCGGCATCGGCGTGCGACTCGGCGACCGGCCCGAGCTGCGCCACCGGTACCCCGCGCCGCGTGATCACGATGCTTTCGCCGCGCGCCGCGTCGTCGATGAGCGCCGAAAAATGTGCCTTCGCTTCAAACGCAGGAACGTATCTCATCAGCCACACTCTAGAGCGAACGAGTCAACTAGTCAAGTATCGGCGCCTCTCGAGGATCCACCGCGGGCGCTTCGTCGGCGTTTCAAGGGAGCAGGCGGGCGGGCCTGAAAGGGCGGCGCGACGCACGTAACCGCGGGCCGAGCAGCGAACGACGAGGCCGGAGCTCGGGCGGTGGTCGAGCCCTCCCCTTAGGAAGGATCGGGTACGTGAAAGATTCGGTGTATAGTTCGCTTCGCGAAGAGACGCTTCAACTTTTTAGTGCCGTGCGCACGGTAGCGATCGGCGAAGTCGGAGCCATGTTGATTATTGTGTCGACGATGCTCAACCTGAAGTCTCCGCTTGGCACGGCAGCCCTTTTCTTCACTGCCTGCGGATTATTAGTGTTTACGACGCGGCTTGGGCAACATTGGTTTCTGCAAGCGCTCCGGCAGAGCACCTATCTTTTCTTGGCGCACGATGTCGCGGAATTTAGAAATACATCGCGATCGAACCTACAGGATTATTGGATTCTCGCAAGTCGAAGCGAGAGTGCCTTTCGAAAGAAGCACGCTGGCAGCGGGAAGGGCCCGCATATTCACATGGGGGGCGATCTCGAGCGATTTATCGATCAGCAGATATGGCTGCTCGGGTTTGCGGCCTTGGCTGCGCTCGTCGCCTTCGTGCTCGCCTTTTCGGCGCCGGCGCATGGTGCGCACACGTTGGTTGCGGCAATGGCTGCCGTGAGTATGCTCATCGTTACGGCGGCATATGTATTCGTCCAGCGTCGAGCCGTTCAAGATTATGCGCCGAAGCTGGCCGAGTTTTGGAAAATTTATCTTGAGAACCGAGAAGAACACGATCTCGCCTACCTCAAGGGGGTCGATCTCGGGGAATAACGCCGTTCCGGCCTAGCGCTCCAGGTAGGTGCGCACCGCGCCGGCGAGCCGCTCGATGCCGATCGCGATCTTTTCCTCCGAAGCGTTCGAGAAATTCAGGCGCATGCCGTCGTGGACGTCGCGTTCGGCGTAGAAGCTGACGCCGGGCACGAAAACGACCTTCTGCTCCGCGCTAATTTTGAGCAGCTCTTCGGTATCGACCCCGTCGAGGTGCGCCCATAAGAACATTCCGCCCTCGGGGCGGCTGAAATGCATCTGCGGCGGCATGTGCTTGGCGAGCTCGCCCATCATCACGTCGCGGCGCTTGTGGTAGGTCTGCCGGATGCGCGCGATATGCGCTTCGTATTCAACGCCGCCGTTGCGCGATGCATACTGCAGAAAAATATGCTGCGTCAGCGTTCCCGGCTGAAGATCCGCGCCTTGTTTGGCGAGGATGAGCTTTTCGAGCAATTCGTGGTCTTTGCTCACCAGCCACGCCACGCGCACGCCCGGCGCGAGCGTCTTGCTCGCGGTGCCGGAATAAATGACCGTGCCTTCGCTCTCGTACGACGAGAGTGCGAGCTGCTCGTGCCCTTCGAAACGCAATTCGCCGTAGGGATCGTCTTCGAACAGCACGACATCGTAGCGCTCGCAGATGCGCACGATCGCTTCGCGCCGGTTGCCCGCGAGTGTGGTGCCGCTGGGGTTTTGGAAGTTCGGAACGACGTAGACGAGTTTCGGCGGCGCGTCGGCGTTGGCGAGCACACGCTCGAGCGCGTCGGGGAGCATTCCGTCGGCGTCGCTCTCGACGGTGAGATAGCGCGCTTGGTAGGCATCGAACGCCTGAATCGCGCCGAGATAGGTGGGGTTGGCGACCACGACGTAATCGCCGGGATCGAGTAGGATCTTGCCGACGAGATCGAGCCCCTGCTGCGAGCCGTTCACGACGATCGTATCGTGGAAGCTGAACGCGCGCTCGAGCCGATGGCTCAGCCGTTGCGCCACCCACGCGCGCAGCGCCGGAACGCCCTCGGTGACGCTATATTGCAGCGCGCTCGCCCCAACGTGATCGAGCACCTCGGCGGTACATTCGGCGACCGCCTTGAGCGGGAAGAGTTCGGGCGCCGGCAGGCCGCCGCCGAAGGAGATGACGTCGGGCTGCTGGGTAACTTTCAGCATCTCGCGGATCGTCGAGGCGCGCAGGTGCGCGGTCCGTTTGGCGTAGCGGGCGGTGCGGGCAAGCGTGGTCATAGCTGCTGCAGATTTCGGGCCGCCCGGGCCGCCCTCCGCTTTGCCGCCGCTGTGTCACATCGAGTAGGCCCCGCAGGGGCCGTATCGAGATGCGCGCCGCCGTGTCACATCGAGTAGGCCCCGCAGGGGCCGTATCGAGATGCGCGCCGCTGTGTCACATCGAGTAGGCCCCGCAGGGGCCGTATCGAGATGCGCGCCGCTATGTCACATCGAGTAGGCCCCGCAGGGGCCGTATCGAGATGCGCGCCGCCCCCTCGATACGGGCGCTCAAGCGCCCTACTCGGGGTGACAAAACCGCCCTACTCGGGGTTACAAGAGCGCCCTACTCGGGGTGACAAGAGCGCGCCGCCGGTTAGCGCGGCATCGGGGGGCCGCCGATCGGCGGCTGCGGCGGGGTGACGTTCGTCGGCCCGACGGGTGCGGCCGGCGCCATGTAGGGGCCGTTGAGCATCGTCGGCTGCGCGAGCGAGAGCAAGGTCGCGCCGACGCCGACGAGCAGCACCAACATCGAGACCAGGAATCCCGCGATCGGCACCAACTCCGCGGCGGTGATCAACACGAGCCCGATCACCAGTGCGAGCAGCGGCGAGGGATCGACCTTCGCGTTCGTCATCGCCATCAAGCGGTTCCCGATAATCAATGCGAGCGCCGCTTTGCCGATGAGCAGCGCGACGACGATCGCGAGCACCTCGACGAGAATGAGCGGGCTCAACACGATCGTAATGAGCAACATGAAGCCGAGCGGCAGCACCGCAATCCATGCGCCCAAGCCGACTGCCGTTGCGAGGCCGGGGTGGCGTTCCAAGCGTTCCATCGCCAAGCGCGCGCGCATCGGGAAGATGAGGAACGCGATGAGGACCAAGAAGTCGCCGA
>JAJXXM010000325.1 GCA_021781095.1 bacterium | reverse complement strand
GAAAGAGGGCTTCGCTCGCGTGCGCGTGGACGGCGAGATGCGCGAACTGCGCGAGAAAATCGCGATCGACAAAAAACGCAAGCATACCATCGAAGTGGTCGTCGACCGCCTGGTAAACAAGCCCGATATTCGCAAACGACTCACCGATTCGGTCGAGACGACGTTGCGGCTCTCCACCGGCATCGTGACCGCCTCGATCGAAGAACCGAAAGCGAAACCGCGCGAACTGACGTTCAGCGAAGCGTTCGCCTGCGTCGAATGCGGGCTTTCGTTCGAAGAGCTCGCTCCGCGCCTCTTCTCGTTTAACTCGCCGTACGGAGCCTGCCCCGCCTGCAGTGGGCTCGGCGAAAAGGTCGAGATCGATCCCTGGAAAGTCATCCCCGACCGTAGTAAATCGATTGCCGACGGCGCGATCGTGCCGTGGAGCAAGACGTTAGGGACGGGGCGTTTCCCCTCCATGAACGCGTACTATCTGCAGCAACTCGAACGGGTCTTGCGTCGCTACAACGTGCGCATGACGACGCCGGTCGAGCGCTTCTCCGAAGAGGTGCTCGACGTCGTGCTTTACGGTACCGACCGCGAGCAAGAGTTCGCCTATAAAACGCGTTCCGGAAAAACGTGGGAGTATAAAGCGACCTTCGAAGGCGTCGTGAATAATTTGCAGCGCCGCTACGCCGAGACGTCGAGCGAGTACGTCAAAGAAGATATCGAAAAATACATGGCAACCTCGGTCTGCCCGGCCTGCAAGGGCGCGCGCCTGAAACCCGAGGCGCTCGCGGTGAAGATCGCCGGCGTGAATATCGACGAGCTGACGCGGCTCTCGGTCGAGCGGGCGGAGAGTTTCTTCGGCACGCTCAAACTTCGCGAACGCGATTTGCAGATCGCGCACCAGATCGTCAAAGAGATTCGCGCGCGCTTGAGCTTCCTCTCCAACGTGGGGCTCGACTATCTCACGCTCGCGCGCTCGGCGACGACGCTCTCGGGAGGCGAGTCGCAGCGCATCCGTTTGGCGACGCAGATCGGCAGCGCGCTCGTCGGCGTGCTCTATATTCTCGACGAACCCTCGATCGGCTTGCACCAGCGCGACAACGACCGCCTTCTCGCCACGTTGCGAACGCTGCGCGATATCGGCAATACGCTCGTGGTGATCGAGCACGACGAAGATACGATGCGCTCCGCCGACGTGATCGTCGATATCGGGCCGGGGGCTGGTGCGGAGGGCGGCGAGATTCTCACCGTCGGGACGCTCGACGAGGTTCTCGCGAATCCGCGTTCGGAGACCGGTGCGTATTTGAGCGGCCGGAAATTCATTCCCATCCCCGCCGAACGTCGCGTGCCGAAGGGGTGGCTCGAAGTGAGAAAGGCGCGCGCCAACAACCTGCGCGATCTCGACTTGCGGATTCCGCTCGGCGTGTTCTGCGCGGTGACCGGGGTGAGCGGAAGCGGAAAATCGTCGTTGGTCAATCAGGTGATCGTGCGCGCGCTGAACCAACATCTCCACGGCGGAGCGCCTGCGGGAACCTATGGGTCGCTCAAGGGCGTCGACGCGCTCGACAAACTCGTCGTCATCGACCAATCGCCGATCGGAAGGACGCCGCGCAGCAACCCGGCGACCTATACCGGTGCCTTCGATCTCATACGCGATCTCTTTTCGATGGTCCCCGAGGCGAAGATGCGCGGGTATACGCCCGGACGCTTCTCGTTCAACGTCAAAGGCGGGCGTTGCGAAGCGTGCCAGGGCGATGGCATCATCAAAATCGAGATGCACTTTCTTCCCGACGTCTACGTTCCGTGCGAGGTCTGCAAAGGCAAGCGCTATAACGCCCAGACGCTCGAGGTAAAATACAAAGGAAAGAGCATCGCCGACGTCCTCGATATGCGCGTCGACGAAGCCGACCGCTTCTTCGAATCGATCCCGCGCATCCACAACCGCCTGCGCACGATCTGCGACGTTGGCCTCGGCTACATCAAAATGGGCCAGCCGGCGACGACGCTCTCGGGCGGCGAAGCGCAACGCGTGAAACTCGCGACCGAACTCGCACGGCGTTCGACCGGGCGAACGATCTACGTGCTCGACGAGCCGACGACCGGCCTCCACTTTGCCGATATTCACAAGCTGCTTGATGTGCTGCAACGTTTGGTCGCGACCGGCAACACCGTCTTAACCATCGAACACAATCTCGACGTTATTAAGAGCGCCGACTACGCGATCGATCTCGGCCCCGAGGGCGGCGACCGAGGCGGCACGCTCGTTGCGGTGGGGACCCCCGAAGAACTCGCGCAAAACAGCGCTTCCTACACGGGTGCGTACCTCAAACCGGTGCTCGCCGACGAACGCGCGACCGGACGCAAGCGCCCGAACTCGGCGCGACTGCGCCGTATCGAATCGGAAAATCTTGCAGCGCTCGACGATCTTGCGAAGGGTGAGCGCGCCGTCGTCGAAGCGTAGGCCTATGGGATTCGCAAGCCTCTCGGCGGTCATGCTCGTTTGCGGGGATCTTCACCGTTCGCTCCGGTTCTATCGCGATATTCTCGGCTTTCGCGTTACCGCCGATGCGTCGCCGGCGCGGATCGATCTCGAACTGCGCGAGGGCGTTGCGTTGAGTCTGCACGCGCGGAGCGGGCTGCTCGCGGTGCGTCCGGGCTCGCTGCAGTTGGGATTCTGCGTCGATAACGTCGATGCGTTTCTCGCCGACTGCCGCCACCTCGAAGTGCCGATCTTTCAAGATGCCTACGACGAGCCGTTCGGGCGCGTCGCGGTGATCGGGGACCCCGACGGCTATCCCATCCAGGTTGCGAGCCCCCGCGCGCAATCGTGACGACGCGAGAACGTGTCGAGTCGCTGCGCGCGCAACTCGACGAAGCGAACTACCGATACTACGTTCTCGACGCACCGACGATCTCGGACGCACGATACGACGAGCTGATGCGCGAATTGCGCGGCCTCGAAGAGGCGCATCCCGATCTGCAGAGCGATCTCTCGCCGACGCGCCGCGTCGGAGCGGCACCTTCGCAACGATTCGCGCCGGTGGAACACGCGACGCCGATGCTCAGCCTTGCCAATGCGTTTTCCAGCGACGAATTGCGGGCGTTCGACGAACGCGTTCGCAAGTTGCTCGGCGAGAGCGCGGTTCGCTATATTTGCGAACTCAAGATCGACGGCCTCGCCGTTGCGGTGCGCTATCGCGACGGAGCGTTCGTGCAAGGTGCGACGCGCGGCGACGGGCGCGTCGGCGAGGAGGTGACCGAGAATCTGCGCGTCATTCCCGGCGTGCCGTTACGATTGCGCGAAGCGATCCCCGGCGATTTCGAAGCGCGCGGGGAGGTCTATCTGCGTCGCAGCGATTTCGACGCGCTCAACCTGCGGCGCGAACGCGAGGGCGCGCCGCGCTTCGCAAATCCGCGCAACGCGGCCTCCGGCGGCCTGCGCCAGCTCGACCCGGCACAGACGCGCGAGCGGCGGCTCTCGTTCTTTGCCTATACGCTCGTCGAGCCGCCTCCCGCGATCGCCACGCAGCACGCCGCGCTGGAGCGGTTGCGCGAACTCGGGTTCCCGGTGAACCCCAACGTGCGTGCGGTCGCCTCCATCGACGAGGCGGTCGCCTTCTGCGACGAATGGGAGCGGCGCCGCGACGAACTCGATTACGAGATCGACGGCGTGGCGATCAAGGTCGATCGCTTCGATTTCCAAGAGCGCCTCGGCACCGTCGCTCGCGATCCGCGTTGGGCGATCGCCTACAAGTTTAAGGCGCGCGAAGCGACGACGAAGCTCGAGGATATTACGGTGAGCGTCGGGCGTACCGGAACGCTCAACCCCAATGCGGTCCTCGCGCCGGTGGAGATCGGCGGCATTACGATTCGGAATGCGACGTTGCACAACGAAGCGTATATCGCGAGCAACGATATTCGCATCGGCGATACGGTGATCGTCGTCCGCGCGGGCGACGTTATTCCGCGCGTCGTCGGCCCGATTCGCGAACTGCGAACCGGGAAAGAGCGCATCTTTCACATGCCGACGCACTGCCCGGTCTGCGGCGCGGACGTCGATCGCCCCGAAGGGGAAGCGATGGCCCGCTGCACCAACGCGTCGTGCCCGGCGCAACTCGTCGAGCGGCTCCGGCACTTCGCATCGCGCGGCGCGATGGATATCGAAGGGCTCGGCGACGTGCTCGCCGAGCAACTCGTGAGCGGCGGCCTGGTGAAGGAGTTCGCCGATCTCTACGCGCTCGACGCCGCCCGGCTCGCCGCCCTCGATCGTCTCGGCGCGAAGAGCGCGGCGAATCTCGTCGCCGCCATCGCCGCTAGTAAGGAGCGCGGCCTCACGCGCTTGCTCGTCGGGTTGGGCATTCGCTACGTCGGCGAGCAGACCGCGGCGATTCTAGCGCGCGATTTTCGCAGCATGGCGGCGCTCGCCGAAGCCGACGAAAGCGCGCTGCAACGGAGCGAGGGAATCGGCCCGGAGGTCGCCGCGAGCGTGCGGCTCTTTTTCGCACAGGCACGAAACCGCGCCGCGCTGGATGCGCTCGCCGCCGCCGGAGTGGCGATGGAGGAGCGCGGCGTCGCACCAGTTGCGGACTCCGCAATCAAGGGCAAACGCTTCGTGCTGACCGGCACGCTCGCAACGATGACGCGCGAGGAAGCGAAGGCCGCGCTCGAACGGCTCGGCGCGCGCACGAGCGAATCGGTGAGCGCGAAGACCGACTACGTCGTGGCGGGTTCGGAGGCGGGGAGCAAACTCCAACGCGCGCGCGATCTCGACGTGCCGGTGCTCGACGAAGATGCGTTTTGCCGCATGCTTAGCGAAGCGCGTTCCCCAACGCATCGATAAGATCGCTCGCAACGACGCCGAACTCGCGTCGGCGTTGCGCCGCTTGCCCAGCGCGTCCGTGCCAGAATGCGCCGAGCGCTCCCGCTTGGAACGGCGTGCAACCGCGCGCGAGGAGCGCGCCGATAATTCCGGTGAGCACGTCGCCGCTGCCCGCGGTCGCAAGTGCGTTGGTGCCGCTGGGATTGACGTACGTGCGGCTTCCATCCTCGACCAACGTGTCGCGCCCTTTGAGCAGCGTCGGTATCCCGCTCCGTTCGACGAACGCGCGTAGCCGTTCGACGCGCGTTCCCGGCCGCACGCTGCCTTCGCCCGACAGGCGCGCGAACTCGCCTTCGTGCGGAGTGAGAATCGCCGCGCGCCCGCGGAGCGGTTCGAGATGTTTGGCGAGGTGGAAGAGCGCGCTCGCGTCGACGACGGCCGGAAGATTCGTCGCCGACAACCGTTCGCGCACCATCGCGCCGACATCGTCTGCGAGGCCGAGCCCGGGACCGATCGCAAGCGCGCGGTGGCGCGCCTCGAGATCGGCGAGCAGCGCGTTCGCTTCGTGCGGATCGGCGGGAAGCTCGACGACGATCTCTTCAACGAGCTGCGCGCGCAACGAAGCGATCGCCGCGGCGGGGGCCGCGACGGTCACGTAGCCGGCGCCCGCCCGCGCCGCCGCGCGCGCGCAGAGCACTGCGGCACCGGGGAATTGCGCGCTCCCGACGATCGCGAGCAGGCTTCCGGCGCTCCGTTTATCGGCGCGCTCGTCGCGCTGCGGCATCGCCGCGCGAGCGCTCGCGATATCGTGCGTGACGAAGCGCGGAACGATCTCGGCGAGCAGATCGGCGGGAAAGCCGATATCGGCGAGCACGAGCTTGCCGACGAACGCGCGTGCCGGATCGAGCAGGTGTGCCGGGGCGAGCGCTCCGAGCGCGACGGTGAGGTGCGCGCGAATCGCGACACCGGGAACGGCGCCGGTGCGCGCGTCGACACCGGTCGGCATATCGATCGCGACGCAAAGGAGCGCGCGTTCGCCGATCGCTGCGACCGCGTCGCCGGCGATCGTATCGAGCGGTAGCCGCGCGCCGCTGCCGTAGATTCCATCGAGGAGCAATTCCGCGCGCGAAAGTGCCGCGGCGCGCGCCTCCTTGTCGTGCCACGGAATGCAGCGCACCCCCGATGCGAGCGCGCGTTCTCGCGCGTCGTCGCGCGCGACGGAGTGCTTACCGGCGGGAAGTTCGATGACGATGCGTTCGTGCTGCTTCCCTAAGGAGGCGAGCGCGGCGAACGCATCTCCGCCGTTGTTCCCCGGCCCGGCGACGGCGAGCACGCGGCCGCCGCGCGGAAGGAGTTCGTCGATGCAAGCGGCGATGCGCGCGCCCGCGGCGCGCATCAGCGCGATCTCGCCGACGCGTTCGCAGGATGCGGCATCGAGCGCGCGGAGCTGCTCGGGGAGCAGGACGGGAATCATCGTTCGAAGATGACGACCGCGGCGGCGGTGGTTGCGGTGTGCGTGATCGTCAGGTGGATGCGCGCGATCTCGCGTTCTTGGAGCAACGCGCGCGCTTCGCCGTGCAGCAGGATCGTCGGACGGCCGCTCGGTTCGTGCCCCACTTCGACATCGCGCCATGGGATCGCGTGGCCGAACGCTTTCCGCGTCGCCTCTTTTGCGGCGAAGAAACCTGCAAGTCGTTCGGGCCAGTTGCGTTTGCGCATGGCGTAGCGCATCTCGGCTTCGGTATAGACCTTGCGTGCGAACGCGGCGCGCTCGCGTTCGTCGAAGCGATACCGTTCGACCTCGGCGAGGTCGATCCCCAAACCAACGATCATCGCGCAGCCTTCCCCATCGCCGACAAGTTTTCCGGTACCGCACGCCGAATAGCGGCCGAGGAAGGAGCATGGCAAAGATCATTCGTTTGATACCGGTGAACACGGTCGACGCACGCCTCGCCGATCGGCTCGCCGTCTGCATCGAGGAACGCTTCCTCGCCGGCGTTCGTATCGAACGCTCGCTAGCGCTCGCGCGCACGGCGCTCAACGCCACGCGCAATCAACTCTTCGCTCCGACGCTCTACGCGCGCATCGCGCGAGGCTTTCCGGGGCAGGAAGGCTTCGCGCTCGCCCTGACCGAGTTCGACTGCTACAAGACCTCGCAGCGTTATCTCTTCGCCGATGCCGATGCGAACGCGGGGACCGGCGTCGTCTCGTTGCATCGCCTGCGCCCCGAGTTCTACGGGGAGGAACCCGATCCGAACCTCCTCTTTCAACGCGTGCTCAAAGAGGCGGTCTACGCGCTGGGCCGTTCGATGGGGCTGCGAAGCTGCCACTCGCCGCGCTGCGCCATGCACGCGACCAGCTCGGTTTTCGAAACCGATACAAAGTCGCCGAACCTCTGTGAGGCCTGTCTCGGCAGAATAAGCCGGGCCCGGCAGTAAAAGTCGCTCCGCAAGGCTAAAGAACCCTTAAAGTAGGCCAGCGCTAGCGCCAGAGGAGGTTCCTAGGTCGTCGTGCTCTATGCGAAAATTGCGGCAATGCGTTCGCGCTTCG
>JAJXXM010000162.1 GCA_021781095.1 bacterium | reverse complement strand
CGCCTTACTTCCGCAATCCGGGCACTGGCTCGGATCTTTCAAGTGGTCGAACCGAAAGCGATGTTTGCAGACTTTGCAATCGACGAGCTTATCGTGGAACGCGTCGACGTGCCCGGAGGCTTTCCAAGTGAGCGGGTGCATGATGATCGACGAATCGAAGCCGACGACATCGTCGCGCAATTCAACCGTGTCGCGCCACCAGGCATTCTTCACGTTCCGTTTGAGCACCGAGCCCAGCGGGCCGTAATCCCAGAAGCCGTTGATGCCGCCGTAAATCTCGCTGCTCTGAAACATGAACCCGCGCCGCTTGGCAAGCGCGGTAATTTCGTCCATCGTTACGCGGACATCGTTGCTACCCATAGGGGCGACTAGGTTTCTCAGCGGGCGCCCAAAACCCTCACCTCCCAGGCTTTCGAGCAAGGCACCCCCTCCCGCGGTCGAGACCCTATCCCCGTAGTGCCTTCCGCGAGCGTACGCCGCGAGCCACTACGGGTAGAACCCTCTAAAACAACGGCAAGCTGGAGGCTCTATCGTTTCCAGGGACCGCGCGATCGCCGATCACCTCGACGAGCGCGATGCCGTTCTTATCGAGGATCGTCGGGATGAACGACTGCTCGCGCTCGACACGCGCTCCGAAAGCGAGGATCGGTTCCGCTCCCATCAACTCCGCCTCGTAGCGAACGCGATAATCCATGAGCTGGCCGACGCCATAACGCATCCGGTCGAGCGCGACGGAGGGGCGCGGAAGGCTCTTCGCCTCGATGAGAAAACGTCGCTCGCCCAACCGAGCGAAGAGATCGACGTGATTGTTATAGAGCCCGCTCCCTCCCATCGTCTGGAAGCGCTTCAGCAGCACGTCGAGCGTGCGCTGATGATCGTCGCGTGCGCGTTCGTGCAGCGAGGCCGCTTCGTATGGGTTGGGAGGCGCGTTTCCATGTGGAACGTAGCCGACGCCAGGCGGGACGACGAGCATCTCCCGAAACGCGTCCTTTGGAATCGCTCCCGGCGCAAAAACGCCGCGATCCTGTAACGAAGCGCTTTCCGCCATTTCGCCGTTCGGAGCGATTGAGTACGCTTGACCTGCATGAAGAATCGCGAAATACCGCATCGGCTCGATCGCGCGGATCGAGCGCCCTTGTAGGTTTCCCAGCCGTTCGCTTCCGGTCTCATAGCAGATTCCGACCGAATCGCGGAACGGAACGGGCCGCATACGTTGGTAATTGTAGATTTCTACGAACGAGTGCCCAGGATTCTGCGTATCGGGATAGGGGTCGCCGAGGGATCCGTAACCGAAATACGTCCCGCCCTCACCATGCGGCGCACCCTTGACCGGGCGCTGGTAGAGAAAGCGCCGATCGCCGACCTCATCGACGAGGCGCTTCACCAGTGGGAGATAGATCTTTGGAAAATGGTAGATAACGCCCTCGCGGTCGAGGTAGCGATTGAAATCCCGCAGATAATGTTGGGTGAGTATTAATGGCACGGTTGCGCGCCTATCGCCTCATGCGACCACGTGATGCGCCTTCGGCTGCGTCTCGGCGCGCAATTGCCCGCAGGCGGCCGAGATATCGGTGCCCATGTTGTGTCGCACGGTCGAGGGGACGCCGGCATCCTCGAGGATCTTCGCAAACTTCCACACCCGCTCGTCGCTACTGCCCTGGAAGGGCGCGTCGGGGGTGGCGTTATACGGAATCAGATTCACGTGATAGAGATGCCCGCGCATGAGATCGGCGAGCGCGCGCGCATGTCGATCGCTGTCGTTAGTTCCGGCGAGCATCACGTACTCGAAAAAGACCTTCCGTTTCGTCGCCGCAACGTAGCGCTCGCAGGCGGCCATCAACTCCGCGATATCGTGACGGCGATTCACCGGCATGATCGATCCGCGCGTTTCATCGTCGGGAGCGTGCAGCGAAATCGCGAGGTTCACCTGGAGATGTTCGTTGGTGAAATCGTCGATTCGATCGACCCAACCGACCGTCGAGATCGTTATGTGACGGTGGCCGATTCCCATACCGTTGGGATCGTGCAGCAACGCAACCGCCTCCATCACCGCATCGTAATTATGAAACGGTTCGCCCATCCCCATGAAAACGATATTGGTGATCTTCTTTCCACGCTCTTTGAGTTCGCGCGCAAAGAATCTGGCCTGGTCGGCAATCTCGGTTGCGGTAAGATGTCGCGAAAACCCGGCCTGCCCGGTCGAACAGAAGGCGCACGCGAACGCACAACCCGCCTGCGATGAGATACAGACCGTGGTGCGCCCTTCGCGGTGCTCCATCAGCACCGCTTCGACTTGCTTGCCGTCGCGAAGCCCGAGCAATGCCTTGGTCGTCTGCCCATCATTCGACCGTTGCACGACCACCGGCTCGACGGTAGAGAAGCGAATGCCGCGCCCTTGCAAGCGCGCGCGCAGATCGAGCGGCAGCGTGGTGACATCCTCGACGCCTCCGAGCAACTCGCGCATCGCCGCTCGATAGAGCTGCTCGATGCGGTACGGCTTGAGTTCGAACTCGGCGGAGAAGGCCTCGGGGGTAGCAAATCCGGCGCGTCCGACGACCTCGCGCAGCCAGATCGCTTTCGGGTCGCGATACATGGCTCTTACTCTACCACGGAGGGCCCTTCGAAGAGGTCGACCTGGCGCGCAGTCGCGGAGGGGAGCTCCGCTCGGAGCTCGTCGATCCGGCTGCGCACCGCTTTGAGGTCGTCCCAGACGAGGCGCTTCACCGCAGTCAGCTCGCCGCCGGTCTGCCGGAGCACGTACGCGGGGTGGAATGTGACCAGCAGCGGAATCTCAAGCGGGCCGCGCTCCCAACGCCCGCGCTGCTTGGTGATCGCGTAGGACGGGCCGAGGAACGATTTCGCGGCGGGCGCCCCAAGCGCGAGCAAGACTCTCGGCCGGATAATCTCGATCTGTTCGTCGAGAAAGGGGCGGCAATTCGCCATCTCCGCCGGGTCGGGGGCCCGGTTCTTCAGCCCCCGCTCGCCCTGCGAGGTCGGCCGACACTTAACCGTATTGGCGATATAGACGTCCTCGCGCGCCAAGCCGATCGCTCCCAACATCTTCTCGAGCAGCTCGCCCGCACGCCCCACGAACGGTCGGCCGAGGCGATCTTCGGTTTCGCCGGGCCCCTCACCGACCAACATGAGATCGGCGCAGGGGTCGCCCTCGCCGTACACGTTATTCCGGCGCTGCGCTCCGATCGCGCAGGCCCGGCACGCACTCGCGCGTGCGGCTCCCTGCTGCAGCGCGCGTTCGCGCCGTGCGCGCTCCTCCAAGCTCATTTCCTCTCCTCGCGCACGACGCGTACCGCTTCCCCGAAGGCGATCACCACGCACGAGCCGTCGGGGCGCTCGCTGACGTGAAATTGCAACCCGAGCACTGCATTCGCGCCGAGTCGTTCCGCGCGCTCGCGCAGCCGTTCCAGGGCCTCGGCGCGCAGGCGCTCGGCATCGCTCACGAATTCCACCGGCGCGAGGCCGACGAGCAACCCGATGCTGCGAAAGGTCGAGCGCAGGCGATTCTGCGGCTGCTCGGCCTGCCCCGAGACATACCCGAAACGCCGGACGATGCGCCGCCCGGGGAATTCGGCGAAGGTAACGAGATTCTCGCGCGCAAGCATAGCTCGGCGTGACTGATTCCTCATCGGCCCTCATCGTCCGCCTCGACGCCCTCGGCGATACGCTGGCGCTCGCGCCCTTACTGCTCGCCCTGCGCGACGCCGCGGTCCCGACCGATATCGTCGTCGCGCCCGCCGCGCGCGACCTCTTCGTGCGAGCCGCGCTGCGGCGTGCCTACGTCGCACCCTTCGCCCAACGCAACGATAGCGCGGCAAATCGGAGCGCGATTCGAGACTTCGCCAAGCAACTGCGTCCCAATCGCTATTCGCACATCCTCGTCGCAACCGAAGATCCCGCGGGATATCGGCTTGCCGCAGCGCTCGCGGCTCCGCATCGCATCGGCTTCCAGAACGGTTGGGGCAAACCGCTCAAGTCGCTCTGGGTTCGCTCGCTGCTTACCGAAACGCGGTATCGCAGCGCGGGGCTCGACGCACGCGCGCCGCACGAATGCGAGGTCCTTTTCTCGCTCGGCACATCGTTACTCGCACCAGGCGCTCGCCCGTCGCGCGACCCCGCCGCACTTCGCGGCCTGATCCTGGAGCGCGACGTCGCCGCACGCCATCGCATCGCGCTGCAACTCACGTCGAAGTGGGAGCGGCTCGGCATCGCCCACTCCGACGTTCGCACCTTTCTCGACCGAGCGCGCGAGCGCGTCGGCGATATCGCGCTGCTCGCCCCGGACGCCGAACGCGCGAGCATCGCCGATCTCACGGCGGGGCTTCCGGGAATCGAATGGTTCGCAGATCTTCGGTCGTGGATCGCGGCAATCGCAGCCGCCGACGTACTCATCGCCCCCGATTCCGGTGCGATTCACGTTGCGGGCATCCTCGGAACGCCGTGCGTTGCCGTCTATGAAAGCGGACGCGACTATGCGCTCCAACGCGCGCGTTGGCGCCCCTGGGCCGCGCCTAACGCGACGCTTGAGGGCACTGCGGAATGGCCGCAGCGCGCGCTCGATGCCCTCGAATCATTACGAGAATCGATCCACACCTAACGACGACGCGCAACCCTCCATCGGCTTCGAGCGCCGCGAGGCGCGCGGCGTTCTCAACGAGGCGCGGCGAGCGCGGATACGCGCGATCGATCAATACGATCGCGGCGGGTAACGGAGCGCTGCCGTCGTCGGGAAGCAACGTCGCCCTCGCGTCGCGAAGCGCGAGGTGGCCGAAGGCTTCTTCTTGCGTGGCGACCGCGAGCCCGGCGGGCCAGCGTTGCAGGTAGGCGTCGAGCGCGCGGTCGCGCGCTTCGATCGGTCGGAGGTTCAGCGCCGGATGCAGGGGATCGGCGAGCGCGAACTCGAGCACGCAGAACGCAAGCGCGACGTAGGTGCGACGGCGAGATGCCTGCGGGATCGCGAAGGCAAAGGCGGCGAGCACGTAACCGATCCACGCACCCGCGTAGTGCGTCCCCATCGTAAACGTGGTGGGCATTCGCGAGAGCAGCACCTCCGCGAATGCCGGAATCGCCAGCACGATCGCCCGTGATTGCAGCGGAATACATGCCAGCGGCGCGAGCGCGAGGACGAGAAACCCGAGGCGCGCCGGCACGGTCGCCGGCAGCGCGCGAACGTCTGCGGCGTTCCACGCGTAAAAGCGCGTTGGTTGCCATGCGGGGTTCGCGCCGACGTGCGGTGCGATCGCGAAAAAGAAGAGCGCCACGACGACGAAGGCGAGCCCCGAGAGCGCGAGCAAAAATCGCCGCATCGCGGCATCACCGCGCAACGCCCATGCCGCCGCGAGAGCGCCGACCGCGATAAAGAGCGCCTGATCTTCCTTCACGCCGATGGCGCAAGCGGCGAAGAGCGCTGCGAGGCGGAAACGGCGCGCGTCGAGAGCCCAGACCAACCAGAGCACCGCCGCCGGCGCGAACGCATTTTCGTGAAAATCCACGAACGCCAACCCTGCGAGCGGAGGGTAGAGCGCGGCGATCCATGCGGCCCATGCCGCCGTACGCGCGTCGGCGCGACGTTCGACGATGGCGTAGACCGCAGGAATGACCAGAGCGCAGGCCACCGACTGTACCGCCACCAGCACCAGTGGCGAATTCCACACGTGCAACAACAGCATCGGCACGCCGAGGACCGGCGAAAAATGAAAGGCCCAATGGCTGCCTTCGATCGTGTTGCAAAGACAGAGAAAATTGCTTCGGAGGCTCTGAGCGAAGATTCCGAAATCGACCAAGTTTCGGTGCACCGCATACCGCCACGCACCGAGCGCGGTAAAAAGCACCGCATATCCGGCGGCGATCGCCCAGGGAAGTCGCCGTCGCACCGCCGCTACTGCGTGGCGCCGATTGCGGCGCGGCGCGTCTGGAGATACGGCCATACGAACGCGTCGATTTCGCCGTCGAGGACGCCTTGGGCGTCGCCGACTTCGACGTTAGTACGATGGTCCTTGACCAGTTGATACGGCTGCAGGACGTAGGAGCGGATCTGCGATCCCCATTCGTTGGCCTGCCGTTCGCCGCGCAAGGAACTCAGGCGTTCGTCGCGCTCCTGTGCGGCCCGCTGTACGAGTTTCGCGCGCAATATATTCATCGCGACTTCGCGGTTCTGTGCCTGCGATCGTTCTTGTTGCGATGCGACGATAATACCGGTCGGCTCGTGGATGATGCGGATCGCCGACTCGGTTTTGTTGACGTACTGGCCGCCCGATCCCCCCGACTTAAAGGTTTCGATGCGGACGTCGTCGGGCTTGATGACGATTTCGCCGTGTTCCTCGCCGGTAATCTCCGGAATCACGTCGACGGCGGCAAACGACGTGTGGCGTCGATGCGCTTGATCGAACGGCGAGAGGCGAACCAACCGATGGACGCCGCGCTCGCTCTCCAACATGCCGTACGCGTTCCGACCGCGGACGAAGAACGTCACGGATTTTAGCCCGGCCTCTTCCGCCGGCGATTCCTCGACGAGTTGCGTCTGGAAGCCGTGACCTTCGGCCCAACGCAAGTACATGCGCAGGAGCATCTGCGTCCAATCGGCGGCGTCGACGCCGCCCGCACCGGCAAAAATACTGACGATCGCTCCGTGATTGTCGAACTCGCCGTCGAAATTCGCGGCCATCTCCAATTCGTTGAGTTCGCGTTCGCAGGTGGCGATGCTCGTATCGATCTCCGTCTGCGCGCTGTCATCGTCGCCGAAGAGTTCGAGCATCTCGCGTGCGTCGGCGAGCGACGCGGCGATCCGGTCCATCGTGCCGAGCTCCTCTCGGAGATCGGCGAGTTCTTTCATCGTCCGCTGGGCGGCCCCGGCATTATCCCAGAAGCCTTCCGCACGCGACCGCTCGTCGAGTTCGGAGGCACGACGCGCCTTACCGGCATAGTCAAAGACGCTCCTTGAGGCCCTCGAGGCGAGCGCTACAGGCAGAGATCGAGGTTCGTTGCGTTTGACTCATTGCGGCGCGGTCGCTTCTGGATTTTTGCGCGAGCACCTTTCCAACCGTGGCCCCGCGCGTGAACGAGAGACACCACTACCCCGATGGAGGCATCATGCTCGATTTCAACACACAGACCACGTTGCCCAATATGCTCGGCGGGCTCTCATCGTTCGCCGACCCGCTACAGGCGCTCGAAAGCCCGGGAACGCGCGGCGCCACCGGCACGAACGACGGCATCGCGCGCTTCCTCCCGCCGGGTTTCTCCGAGGGCGGCGGCGCCTTTCCGGTACCGGGGCCCTTAGCCGGCATTTCCAATTTACTGATGCAACTCATCGGTATGCTCGGGTCGCTGCTCAACGGCGGAGGCATGCCGTCCGGGGGCGGAAACCCCACCGCAGCGCCGGAAAATTATT
>JAJXXM010000173.1 GCA_021781095.1 bacterium | reverse complement strand
AGGCGAGAATATCACTGTACTGTCGCGGCGCGACTTTTAACACGTAGACGGGGCGACCGCTCCATTCCCGCGTGCCCGCGTACGAAACGACGTTATCCTTCGACCACGCACCCGGGTCGCCGACGTTGTTAAAAATCTTCGAGAACCCCGCCGCATACGCCGGAACGCGATCGAAGACGACGACGAACTTGCTCGGCCGCTTGTAATACGACGTTCCATCGAGCGTCGGCGAGAGGAAGGGAAACGAAAACATGCGCGTCGTCACGTGGACGCGTACTCGGTAACTCGTCAATCCGGGATTCCGATCGAGCATTTTGTCGACGATCGCCGCGGCGCTCATCGGGCGCAGCGACGGCGTCGGCGACGGCGCGGAGAGCGCGAGCAGACCCGGCACGAGGGCGAGCACGAGAAAGAATCGCGCGATCATGCCGCATGATCTCCATCGACCTCGACGATACGGTCGAGGCCGGTGAGCGCGAGCTGTCTCCGCACGTCTTCGTGCGACGTGCGGACGGAGAACTCGACGCCGTGCGCGCGGCTACGGCGCAGCAGGGCGACCAAGCTTCGCATTCGGCCGACGTCGAGGCTGCGGAGATCGGCGAGATCGACGACGATCCGCTCGGTATGGCGATCCACGACCGCGTCGATGTGGGCTTCATCGCGCGCGATATCGAGAAGATCGCTCGCAAACATTTGAACTTTCATTATTTTTGTTTTCATGATTTCAACGCAAGCACGTACTTGCATGAGGAGAGTACCCTATCCCTGACCTGCGTGCAAGTGCTTACACGCAATTTTAACCCCTTTCGCGAGCGAGGGTTGCAGGGCCCGGCCTGGAAGCGCCCCCGCAGCATGGAGAGCTCGCAGCTTCAGGAGTACGCCCACCGCGTCGGGCTCGTTCGGCCGTCGATCCTCTGGGATCACCTGAGCCCCGGCGGGAGCGCGGTGGCGCTCGATGCGGACCGCTGGATCTACCCCGCCAGCACCATCAAAACGCCGCTCGCCGCCGCCGCACTCCTTCTCGTCGCTCGTGGCGAGCGTCGCCTCGACGAGCGCCGCCCCGTCGACCCCGCGAACCTCACGCTCAACGATGCCCCCTCGCCGATCGAAGCGGGGTACCCGGCGAGCCTCGACGAGCTCTGCCGATACGCGGTCGACCGCTCCGACAACGTCGCGACCAACGAACTCTTCGACCGGCTCGGCCGCGAACGCGCGACCTCGATCGTCCGCGAGGAGCTCGGCCTCGGGGCGACGGGTTTCTATCGCAAGCTCTCCGGAAGCGACCCGCTCATCGACGACCCGGGGTGGGACGGCGAGCATCGAAACGCACACTCGGTCCGTGATGCCGCCCGGCTCTTTCGGGCGATCGCCGAACGGAGCTTCCCGGGCGCCGCGCTCCTCGAAGGGTGGCTCGCCGCGCAGCAGTGGAACGACAAGCTCAGCCTCGGCCTCGCCCCGGGCGACCGATTCGCCCATAAGACCGGCGACACGAGCGAGGTGACCCACGACGGGGGAATTCTCACGACCGCCGACCATCGGCGGGCCGCGATCGTCGTCTATACCGAGATGCCGTCGACGCCGGAGAACAATGCACGATTCGGCACGTTCATGCGCCTGCTACGGGATGAGGCGTTCCGCGATGCTCCGTAAATGCTCTCGCGCCGCGCTCGCCGCCGCACTCGGCTCGCGACCGGCGACGCGCCGTCCGCCCACGAACGTGCCCTGCACCCACGCATCTTCGCCGCGATAGACCAGCGCGTTCACCGCCGGAGCCCAAGGATCGATCCCGCGGGCGTCGAGGACAACGAAATCGGCGAACGCACCCTCTTCGAGCCGCCCCGCATCGACGCGCAGCGCGCGCGCACCGCTCGCCGTCGCCAGATCGAACGCCGCGCGCGCTCCAAATGCCGCCCCGTCGGTTCGCGCGATCTTCTGCAGCAGCGACGCGGCGCGCATTTCGTCGATCGCCGACGGCTTCACGTCGGCATCGGTGCCGAGCCCGAGCGGCACGCCGAGCGCGTGCAGGCTCGAAATATCGCAGATGCCGTCGCCAAGATATTGGTTCGTCATCGGATTATGAATGACGCGCGCGCCGCGCTCCGCGAGCAATCGTTTCTCTTCGTCGTCGATATAAATGGCGTGCACCGCAACGCAGCGTTCGTTGAGCGCGCCGAGCCGATCGAGGAAGCGGATCGGGGTGACTCCATGCTCCCGCAACGTCGCCTCTCCTTCGTATGCCGCCTCTGCAACGTGCACGTGCAACATGCAGTCGTATTCGGCGGCAAACGCCGCCGCGGCTTCGATCATCGCCGGTGAGGCGGCGTGCAAGGAATGCGGCGCGACGCAAAAGTGAATATCGGAATGACGGGACAGCAGGGCTTCGCTCCGCGACCGCGCGTCGGCGATCGTTTCACGATAGGCGTCGGGGGCGTACGCCGCATCCATCCACGTCCGCGCGAAAACCAATCGTATTCCCGTCTCGCGAGCGGCCCGGATCGCCGCTTCCGCGCGGGCGTTTCCCTCCCCATTGAGATAGAAGAACTCCGCCACCGTGGTAATACCCGCGGCGAGCATCTCGCTAAAGGCAAAGAGAAAGACCCAGTAGATATCGTCGGGGGTTAATTGCGGTACGACACGATAGAGCGCATCGCTGCGCCACCGATCGAATCCCCAATCGTCGGCCCAGCCGCGCAAGAGCACTTGATAGGCGTGGCTATGCCCGTTGATAAAGCCCGGAATCAGCACGCGATCCTCGGGAAAGCGACGGGTCGGCGTTCCGTGATGCGCCGCCTCGAGCGCGAGCGTTTTCGCATCGCCGACTTTCGCGAAACGGCCGTTCTCGACGAGAAAGCCGATCTCGCGTCGCTCCTCGCCGCCGACGATCGCGCGAGCGGCGATAAAGAGTTCGCTCATCGTACGATGCGCCCGGACCGAACCACCGCACGCGCGAGGTTCCCGCCGTGCAACCAACCGAATTCGTCGGGCTCCGCGATTCCTAGGGCGACGATATCGGCGTGCCCGCCGACGCGCAGCACGCCGCGGTCGACGCGAAGGCTTCGCGCCGCCTGACGCGTTACGGCGTCGAGTGACTCGGCGGCGCTCAATGCAAAGATCTTTCTTCCGAGGTACGCTACGTGCTGCAGGTTGAGGCACGGTGAGGTTCCCGGATTGTAGTCGCTCGCAAACGCAACGCGCCCGCCGCGTTCGAGGACGGCACGCACCGGAGCGTGCCGTTCCAAGCCGAGGTAATCGATCGTCGCCGGGCAGGCGACGAGCACGCTCTCCCCTCCGGCCAAACGTTCGACGTCGCCGTCGGTGATGTAATTACCGTGATCGATTGCATCGACGCCGAGTGCGAGCGCCATCGTCGCCGCACCGCCGTGTTGCATTTCGTCGCAATGGACGCGCAGCCGCAGCCCCTCTCGACGCGCGGCCTCGAGGTAGCGTTCGGTTTGCGACGCCGAAAAAAATCCCGGCTCGCAGAACGCATCTGCAGAGCGCGCGCCATGAACCCGCGCGAACGGCAAGCACTGATCGATCAAATAGTCGACGTATCCATCGGCATCGGGGAATTCGGGCGGGACCGCATGCGCGCCGAGAAAAGTCGGCAGAATCCACGGAAGCCGTTCGTCGGATGCCGCGCGTGCGAGCAGATCGAGGAGTTCCAACTCGCCGGGTCGATGCAGCGCATATCCCGTCTTCACTTCGGCGGTCGTCGTACCGTGCGCGAGCATCGCCCGGAGGCGCGGCTCGACATCGTCGAACCAAAAACGCTCCGGCGCGAGCAACGCTTCGCGCGTGCGCGAAACCGTGTAGAGCATGCCCAGCGGCGAGGGCTCGTGCCGCAGACGCGCTTGGAAATCGGCTTCGCGATTTCCGGAGAAGAGCGGGTGGGTATGTGCGTCGACAAACCCTGGGGCGAGGACGGCGTCGGGAAGATCGACGAGCTCGCAATCGAAGCCGCTCGCCGCGCGCTCCACCTCGACACGCTCGCCCAGCGCCGCAATGCGCCCGTCGCGCACCAAGATCGCGCCGCGTTCGACCAAGCCGAGATCCTCGAAGGTCACTCCCTGTTGCGGAGCCTCGGTATCGCACGTTAGGAGCGCGGCGCCACGCAGCAGCAGGGGCGGCGCGCCCTTCAGAGCCGCCAATCGATGCCCTTCTCATCGGCGGTCTCGATCGCCGTTTCGTAGCCCGCATCGGCGTGGCGTACGACGCCCATACCGCAGTCGGTGGTGAGGACCGCGCCCAAGCGCTCCTCTGCGTCGCGCGAACCATCGGCGACGACGACCATCCCCGCGTGCAGGCTATACCCAATGCCAACGCCACCGCCGTGATGGAAGCTGACCCAGTGTGCGCCCGCCGCCGTATTGAGCATCGCGTTGAGAATCGGCCAATCCGCAATGGCGTCGCTTCCGTCGCGCATGCCTTCGGTCTCGCGATACGGCGATGCGACGCTCCCCGTATCGAGATGGTCGCGCCCGATAACGATCGGTGCCGCGAGCTCTCCGCGGCGCACGAGATCGTTGAAGGCGAGTCCCGCTTTCGCCCGGTCGCCGTAGCCCAACCAACAGATGCGCGCGGGTAAACCCTGGAATGCGATCCGTTCGCGCGCCATCGTGAGCCAACGATGGAGATGCGCGTCGTCGGGGAAGAGGTTTAGCAGCTCGCGATCGCAGCGAGCGATATCGGCCGGATCTCCCGAGAGTGCGGCGAAACGGAACGGCCCGCTCCCACGGCAGAAAAGCGGCCGGATAAATGCCGGAACGAAGCCGGGAAAATCAAAGGCGCGCGCGACACCGGCCCTCTTCGCCGCTTCGCGCAGGTTATTGCCGTAATCGAACACGACCGCACCGGCGTCGAGAAATTGCAACATCGCTTCCACGTGTCGGCCGGCAGTCTCGTAACTGCGCCGTTCGTACTCCGCCGGATCGCTCGCGCGCAGCGCGTCGGCCTCGGCGAGCGTCAGCCCCGATGGAACGTAGCCGTTGAGCATATCGTGCGCGGAGGTCTGATCGGTCACGGCATCGGGGCGCAGCCCCGCCGCAAAGAGCGCGGCAAATTCATCGGCGGCATTCCCTTGGTATCCCACCGAGATCGCCTCTCCGTCGCGCCGGGCGCGTTCGACGCGGGCGAGCGCCTCATCGCGCGAATCGACGACGAGATCGAGGTAGCGCAGTTCGCGGCGGCGCTCCAAGCGCGCGCGGTCGACGTCGACCACCAATGCGATCCCCTCGCACATCGTAATCGCGAGCGGCTGCGCGCCGCCCATGCCGCCGATACCCGCCGTGAGCGCGACGCGGCCGCGCAGCGTGCCGCCATACCGTTGGCGCGCGAGCTCGGCGAACGTTTCGTAGGTACCTTGCACGATGCCCTGGGTGCCGATGTAGATCCACGACCCGGCGGTCATCTGCCCGTACATCGTCAGCCCTTGCGCCTCGAGCGAACGGAAGGTCTCCCAATCGGCCCACTTCGGAACGAGATTGCTATTGGCGATCAGGACCCGCGGCGCGCGTTCGTGTGTCTTCCAAACGGCGACCGGTTTTCCGCTCTGTACCACCATCGTTTCGTCGCTCTTGAGGCGACGCAACGTGCGAACGAGTGCATCGAAGGCTTCCCAGGAGCGCGCCGCGCGACCGCTACCGCCGTAGACGACGAGATCGTCGGGGCGTTCGGCGACCTCGGGATCGAGATTGTTCATCAGCATGCGCAACGCGGCTTCCTGCGGCCATCCCAAACAGGTTAACTCCGAACCGCGTGCGGCCCGTACCGGCCGTGGTCCCGATAACGTCATACTCATGCGCTTCTCCTTTGATTACTCCGATGTTGCTCGAGCGAAAATTTCTGCAATCGCGCCCGAGCGAACCAGCTCGCGTGCCGCAAGAATATCGGGTGCGGGCGAGCGGTCGTCGGTGAGCGGCGGTATCGTTCGCCGCGCGAGCGCGTAGAGTTCCTCGGTCGCGCGAGCGCTCCGCAACGGTCGGCGAAAATCGGTCGCCGCGAGCGCGCCGAGCAATTCGCAGGCGAGGGAGCCTTCGACGTTGTCGAGCACGCGCACGAGATTGTTCGCCGAGGTCATGCCCATGCTGACGTGATCCTCTTGCCCGGCGGAGGTCGGGATGGAATCGACGCTACTCGGCCACGCGAGCGCTTTATTATCGTTGACAAGTGCCGCGGACGCATACTGCACGATCATCAAGCCCGATTGAAGCCCGCTCTTTCGAGCGAGAAAGAGCGGAAGGTCGCGATCGCCGGCGTTCAAGAGCAAATAGAGGCGTCGCTCGGAGATCGAGGCGATTTCGCAGATCGCCATTTTCAAAAAGTCGATGGCGAGGGCGATCGGCTCTCCGTGAAAATTTCCACCGCTCAGAAACACGCGATCTTCGGGGAAGACGAGGGGATTATCGGTGACCGAATTCGCCTCCACTTCGGCGACCGAGCGCGCGTGTTCGATCGAATCGCGAACCGCGCCGTGCACTACGGGTATGCAGCGGAACGAATACGGATCCTGGACGCGGCCGCAGGCTCGATGCGATTGCATGATCTCCGAACCTTCGAGGAAACGACGCAAACGAGCGGCGACGATGCGTTGCCCGCGGTGGGGACGCAACGCATTGATGCGTCGGTCGAAGACCGCGTCGGTTCCGAGATAGGCCTCCAGCGACATCGCCGCGATGAGGTCGGCACTATCGGCGAGCCGCTGCGCTCGCAGTAACGAGAGCGCGGCGATGCCGGTCATCACCTGCGTTCCGTTGATGAGTGCGAGCCCTTCCTTCGCGCCTAAGACCACCGGCGCCAAGCCCGCTTCGGCGAGCGCTTGCGCGGCGGGCATACGCTTGCCGCGATAGAGCGCCTCACCTTCGCCGATGAGCAAGAGCGACATGTGGGCGAGCGGGGCGAGATCTCCGCTCGCGCCGACGGAGCCCTGCATCGGTACGACCGGTGTGACCCCGCGGTTGAGCGTTTCGACGAGCAGCGCGAGCGTCGCCGGTGCGATTCCCGAATGCCCCGCGGCGAGCGAATTCACACGGAGCACGCCGGCGGCGCGCACGTATCGCTCCTCGAGCGGAGCGCCGGTACCGGCGGCGTGGCTGCGAACGAGATTCAACTGCAGGAGCGCTGCATCGGCGGGATCGATCTGCACGTTGGCGAGCCGGCCGAAGCCGGTGGTCACGCCGTAAATCGCATCTCCGTCGGCAAAGCGCTCCTCGACGAACGCACGCGCACGTGCGACGCGAGCGTTCGCCTCATCGGTTACCCGAATTCGCGCGCCGCCTTCGGCAATGGCGGCGATGCTCTCGAGCGAGAGACGACGCCCGTCGAGTTCGATGGTTGCAGCTGCCGTACTCATCGCCGCACCCTACATCCGCGACCAATCGAACGGGCGCTGCGCGACGAACGGCGGCCCCACTTCAATGGTGATGTTCTCGTAATTGCGTAAGAGAATCCGGCGCGGCGAGCGACCGTGCCAGAGGCGGCC
>JAJXXM010000396.1 GCA_021781095.1 bacterium | reverse complement strand
CGCCGAGATGCCCGATCTCGAACGCGTCGCCCGCCACGAAGCCGTTCGCGGCGTGCGCGTGATCGGCATCGATCAAGGTGAATCCGGCGCGGTCGCCAAGGCCTTCGCGCAATCCCTCGGCATCACATACCCCGTCGTCGTCGATCCCACGCAACGCTACGGTCGCGCCTTCGGGGCGTTCGGCCTTCCGACGACCGCGATCGTCAATCGTCGCGGCGTCGTGGTGCGTGCCTTCGACGGACCGCTCACCTATCGCCAGATCGTTCGCGCCCTCGCACCGTTGTTGGAGTCCAAATGAGAATCGACGTTCTGTTTTGCATCGCGGTCTTTGCTGCGGTGTTCGCCGAGCTGCTCGCTCCCACGGCGGCGTTCGTCCATTCGACATGGTGGATTCTGACGATCGCGGCGATCGTGCTTCTCGGCAGCATTCGCGTGCTACGAAGCCTGCGGAGAATACCGACGCGTCGGCGGACGACCGCGGCGCTCGCGATGCTCGCCGCGCTGCTCGTCGCCGGCGCGGCGGCGTTCTCGAACGCGCTCTTCGCTCCCGATCCGCGCACCATTGTCGCCGTTCCCGGCGCGCAGGTCGCACTTCCCGAACTCGGCGCGACGCTCGTCTTCCCCGATCTCGATCGGGTCGGCGCGCGCGTCGTGCTCGCGCGAGGAAGCGCGACGACGCCGATTTCCTGTCGCCACGGGCTCTATGTCGGCGCGACGTTGCTGCGCTGTCACGAGCGAACGGTCGTCGCAGTCGCGGCGAATACGCTCGCCGGCGCGCACCTCACGATCACGCAGCCGACCGGGAGCACCTTTCTCTCGCCGGTGTTGCTGATGCAGCACACGCAAGCGATCGCGGGCTTCGATCTGCCCTTCGATTCATTCGCCGTGCCGGCGGTACATCGCGTGGTGAAAGTGGTGCTCTTTACCGCCGATCAGGCGCGTTTGCTGCGCGGCGGAAGCAACCATCGCACCGTGCTCTTCGCCGTCGACGATTCGCTCGGGCGTTCGCTGAGCGATAGTCTGGGATTGGCCGCGAACGGCGAACGCAAGCGCGTCGCCGATCTGCTCCTACAACCGCGCATCCATCGCTTTCCGGCGATCGTCGTGCTCGCGGTGCCCTCGGTGCCGGCGCTCTGGCTCGCTTCGTTGCTGGCGCTCGCGGCGCTCGCTCTATGGCTCTTCGGGGGGCGATCCGGCGACCTGCGCGCGCAAGTTCGATAGCTCGATCTTCCCTGCGGAGCGATTCGTCGCTCCGGGGCCGAGCGCGCGAACGATATAGATTCCCGTCAATCGTAATGGGGGCATCGCCGTCGGCGGAAGGACGACGCGCAGCGATTGCTCTCCGAGGCGATCCAGTCGCTCTGCCGTGAGCAAGATGTCGTCGTTTCGCGCATCGCGCAGCGCGACGCGAAGAACGCCGCCCTCGCCCGGCGAGCGCACGTCGAAGGTGAGCGCGATGCTGTGCGCGGGCAACGGTTGCTCGAGTAATGCGAATGCGGCGCGCTCCGCTCCACGAAAGTCGTAGAAGAGATCGATCCCGCCGCCCGTTCGCGCCGGTGCGACGCTCCCCGTTTCGGCTGCCGGGACGCTATAGAAACGAGCGATGCTTGCGAGGTGCAACGGAACGCTTCGCGATCCGACGCGCACCGTTCTCGTCGCGGTGCTGCCGCCGATTGCGAGGTGCACCGTCGCATCGGCGTTTCCGGCGAGCAGTTCCCCCGAGGCATCGATGCTCGCTCCGAAGGCCTGCCACGGGAGATTCGCGGGCAGCGCGATGCGTGCACCCCGGGCGTCGCGCGCGACCGCGCGCAAACGCAGGGGCACGCCGGCCGAGGCGACCGCTAGGCGCGGATGAATGGTCAGCGAGGCGGGCTCCGCGAGTACGTCGATCGTGACGCGCCCGCGTAGCGTGCCGTCGTGAAGGAGGAGCACTCCGCGTCCGGTCGTGCGTGCGACGAACGTGCCGTCGGCGAACGTTCCGAGCGAGGCAGGCTCGACGCGCCCGGCGAGCTCGCGAGCCGCGCCGAGTGCATGAAGCGCATCGTCGACGCGCACGCCCCGAACGGCGACGCGCGCGCCGACGAGCGCGCGGATACGCTGCGGACGCACGGCGAGCGCCTCTGCGAGGCCGACGGGCGCGGTGCTTTCGATCGCAATGCCCTCGGCGATACGGCGTTCTACCCCGTCGGAGGGATGCCCGAGGATGCGCGCGTTTGTGCTGCCGAGCGTGCGCGCGAGCATCACCGAAGAACCGCCACCATCGAGTGCCATCGCATCGCGCGCGCCGAGCGCGAGCATGAATGCGGCGAGTTCGCGACGCGTGACGCCGATGCTGTAGTGCGGATTCTTTCCGTCGATTTCGACGACGAGGACGCGCCCCGATGCGGTAATGCCGATCGCCGTCGTCGGAATCGGAACGGAGAAGGAGCGGCCATTCGGTCCCTCGGGATCCTCGCGGTACGCACCATCCTGCAAAAACATCGGGCCGCCGCCAAATGCCGTGCGGATCGGAACGGGTTCGCCGGGTGCGGCGACCTCACCCGAGATCTGCAGCGTCGTACCGGCCGCGGGGAGGCCGATCGTCGTCTCTGCGTCGAGGCCGTAGGCGAGATAATAGCCCGGAGCGTTCGCGCGTAAATTATCCGCAGTGTCGAGAACGCGGTAGGTGGCAAACGGTGGACTTCCTGCGAGTGGTTGGAGTGCGAGCAGCGTTGCATCCGGGAGCACGGGGAGCGCGCCGTACGACGGCTGGAAGAGTGTCGCGCCGTTTGGCTCGCGGCGATCGATCGCTGTGAGTGGTAGCGTCGTCGCACCGAATGAGATCGTGGCGTTCAGCGCGAGGTTGCCGATTCGTGCGTCACCGTTCGCATCGATCGAAAACATCGCGCGTGGATAGGGCGAGCGAATCGCCATCGCATTGCGAACCAGCCCACCGATCGGCGCACCGTTCCCGGCGATGGCAAAGTAGTCGCCGTTCACCGCAGCGACCGCTCGTGGGTGCTTGGCGAGCATCGACGAGAGCCGCTCCCTTTTGCCGACGAGCGCGTGGTGGGCGAGCAACGGAACGAGCGCGAGGCGCGTGTCGTGCGGATCGAACGCAAGAACGGCGGCATGAATCGGGCCGCTCGACGTGACGAATCGATAGCGTGCGAGCCGAAGCCCGGGCGCGATACGTTCGTGCGAGACCGTTTCGGCGAGCGTCGGCGGAAAAGGCTGGGCCGGGACGATCGCCGTGGCGGTGAAGAAGAGCAGCAGGGTCGTACCGACGCGCAGCGATCGAAGCGTTGCGATCATCGCCAAATTGCGACGGCGAGGGGATAGCCGGCGGTATGAATCGGTGCACCGGGCACGCGCGCGAGCGTAGCGGCGTTAAAAATATCGAGCCGGTCGTCGCGAGCGCACGGAACGTAGAGACGACCGCTGCGTGCATCGAAGGTCGGGTCCCATGGGGTGTGACAGGTATGCAACGGTGCGTGTCTCGCGCGCAGGGTCGTGGGATCGAGCACGTAGATAACGTCGGCCGCTTCGTCGGTGACGAAGAGACGATGCGCGCGTTGGTCGAGCGCGATACCCAGCGGGAGATCGAGCAATCCGCTCCGAGCGATGATATGCGGGCGGGGCTGCGTCGCAATTTCGACAACGTCGCCGTCGTCGTCTTTCATTCCGCCGTTGCGGACGGCATAGAGATGCGTGCCGTCGGCGTCGAGCAAGAGTGAGAAGACGCGCGAGCCGACCCAGAGGCGAGCGATTGGTTTCATCGTGCGTGCGTTGAGTTGGAGGATGCTACCATCGTTGACGTTTGCAACGTAGAGCAGGCCGCGTCGTGCGTCGAGGGCGATCCCTTCCGCCGTCACGCCCGTCTTGGTAATCTGCGGCGGCGAGGTAAGATGTGCGACGGCCCCCAGCCCCCGCCAGGCGCGGAGCGTCGTGTAGAAGCTCCCATCGGGGCTCGCCGCAACCTCGTCGCTCGCCGCAATCGGCCAACGCGCGATGCGCCATGGCGCGCGTTCGACGATGGTGAAGGCATCGCCGTCGTTATCGGTGACGGCAAGGCGGCCGCCGACCGTCGCGAGATCGCTCGGCGATCCGCCGGTGGCAAGAATGCCCAATGCACTCAGGCTGCCGGCATCGAAAAGCGCGACGCCGTCATCGTAGCAGGCGACCGCGATGAGCGTCGCCTGCGGCGAGGGTGCGGAAAGAATGCGGACGGTTCGCGCGGCGATAGCGCGCCCGTCGCTCACGATCACCTGCGCTCGTCCCGGATGAACGGCGGTGAGATAGTGCGAGCCGCCGACGGTCGCAATTCGAGCGGGCCCTACGACCGACCAGCGCGCGTTCGGTGCGACTCCGGCGGCCTGGAGTGCGATGCGGCTGCCGACGAAATACGGTAATGGCGCGAACGAAATCTTCGCCGCAACGAAGCGATCGATGCGCGGCAACCACATCGTGCCGATGAGGGCGATCGCGGCGATCGGCAGGACGAGCGCACGAATCATCCTCATGCTTCGCAGCCTCTCCGAATCTCCTCGACGCGCGCGAGCGCGGCGAGCGCGTCGCTGCTCGGTGCGAGTTCGCCGTTCTCGGTGCGGGCGAGCTCGATGCCGAACGAGACGATCGGCTGGTACGGGCTGCTCGCCGTGAGGAGCGCACCATCGGGATCGACGGCGAAGATCGTCTTCGACGGTCGATGCAGCACGATGCCGTAGCAACGAAGTTCGGCGCAGCGCGCGCGCGCGAAACGCTCGCACCAAAGGCGCTCGATATCGCTCTCGCAGAGATAGAGACGCATGCCGTGCAGGCGCGCTTCGGCGAGTGCGTGCGGAGATGAGAGTGCTGCGTCGTCGACCCCCCAAGCGTCATCGATACCGTCGGGCGCATCGAGAAAGCGGCGCGCCCGGTCGGTGACCGCGCTCGGCTCGAACGCCACGGCGACGCGCCGAGTACTCGCCATCTCGGCGCTCGGGATGCGCCCCGGTAACGCAAGCGCCCGTTCGCGGCTGAGGGCGTGCGGCGGCGCTATCTCGACCGTGGCGGAGATCGCTTCTTCGCCGTTCTCCGCAGCGCGCGCGAGCACCGTGCCGTCGGCGTCGACGATCGTGCTCTTTCCGCAGTAGCGGGCGATGCCAGCCTCGCCTCCCGATTTGTTCGCGGCAACGAAGGGTACGTGATTCTCGCGCGCACGAACGACGGCGAGCAGGTCGGCTTGAAGATTCTCAAGCGCCGCCGGATTGCGCCCGCTCGTCACCCACGCGGTCGGCATGGCGAGGATCTGTGCGCCGCGGTCGACCAGCGTCGCGGCGATCGTCGGGATCCGTCCGTCGGCGCAAACGAGCGCGCCGATCTTTCCCAGCGATGAGTCGATCGGCTCGATCCGTTCGCCCGCGGCGAACCAACGTCGGTCGAAGTGCCAGAGGAAGAGTTTGTCTGCATACCCGGCGATGCTCCCGTCGCGGTCGATCAACAGCGCCGCGTTCCATTGACGATCGCCGACGATCCGAACGGCGCCGGTAAGGATCGCGCTTCCGAAGCGCCGCGCGAGCGCCGATAACTCGCCGACCGCTTCGTCGACCTGCTTGGCGTCGACCGGCGCTTCGCCGATAATATAGGCGGGGATCGTCGCTTCGGGGAGGAGCAGCAGATCGGGCTTCGCGGCCAGCGAGCGCTCGACCGCACTCCGTATGGCAGGCCACCGGCTCGCGAAATCCGAGCGATCGTGCGCTTGCAACTGGAGTGCTCCGACCCGTAATTGGGAACTCATACCGCAAGGGTTCGACGCCCCTTCGGCGCTAACCTCAAGGACGCAACTCGCCGCAATCGCTGCGGCGCGCTACCTCCCTCGGCTCTATGGAGACAAGGAACAACGTGAAGATCACTTCCCTTACCGGCGGCATCGTGCTCGCGGGTGCGCTCGCCCTGATCGGGAGCGCGACCGCGCAGGCCGCCGAACATCCCTGCGCGGATAAACCAAGTAAATGGCAACGAACGGAGTGCCGCGAGATGGTCCGCTCGGCGCCCGGCGATCAATACTTCGGTCGCCTGAAGATGAGCTATCTCGGTATCAACAATACGTTTCGCGACGATGCGATTCGCGCCGGCGCGTACACGACGAACTCGGGCCTGATCTCGTCGGTGAATTTTGCCGATGAGGCGTTGCGCGACTGGGCGCATCGGTATCCGGGAGATCCGCAACTCGCGCGAAGTTATTTCCTCGCAATTCAGGCGATGAGCAAACTCTACGTGCAGCCGGAGCAAGAGCGGGCGTATCACTACATGCTCGTTCTGGTGAAAAAGTTCCCACACACCTATTTCGGGAAAGTGATGAAGGAGAGCTTGGCGCGCGGCTTTACCGAACATTGGTACGCGCCCGCTCAGCCGTGCGGCACCTCCGGCGTGCCCTCGCCGGTCGCTACTCCCTCGGATCCGCGGTTGCACATCGATCTTCTCGCCTCGCCCTGTAAGCCGGTAACGACGACGGTCGGTTCGCCGGCTCCTTAGAGCGCTTTCGGTACGCAAAAAAGAGTGCGGCTCCCGTCTTCCGACGGGGGCCGCACTCTTTCGTTCGTCTGCGACGGATCGCTTAGAACTTGATACCGAGACCGAGATACGGGCCATTCTCAGAGAAGCCCGTCGGCGCGTTGAGTTTCACCGTGCCGCGGTCGCCCTGGATACCGAGATCGATAAACAGGGGGCTGTTGAGGAACGAGTAGGTCGCACCGAGCTCGTAGCGCAGGATGCTGTACGAAACCGTTCCGGTGAAGGACGAACTGCTGTAGTTGGTCTTCACGGTCGGGTAATCCCACAGGCTGCCATAGATCGAGAACTGCTTGTTCAGGCTCGGGAGCTTCTCGATGCCGAAACCGACGCCGTTGAAGCGGCCGTAGCCGTAGTTGTTCGTACGAACCATGTAGCCGACGCCGATGTAGATGCGCGGGTTCGCTACGCGGAGGCCAAAACGCGCATCGGCAGCGTAGTCGCTCGCCGTGAACGCAGGCACGAAGTAGGAACCGGTGCCGCCGATACCGGTGACGCAACCGACATCGCCGGAGACGCCGAGGTTAGCGCAGCTGTTGTTCGCCGGGGTGTAGCCGGCGGGCGTGGTGACGCCCTGGTTATGCGGGTAGTTGAACTGCCGATAGTCGCCTTCAATCATCCAGGGGAGGTTGAAGAGATTGAACTCGGCGGCGCCACGCACCGCATACGAGAACGGGCTGGTCTTGCCGGTGTTACCCGGGCTGAACTCGTTGTAGATCTTCGGTGAGATCAGGTAGTCGCCGACGATGAAACGATCCTGGTACGGTGCAACGACCGGAGCCGGGGTCGGGGTCGGCGGAGGCGTGGCCGGAGCGGCCGTCGGCGGAGCCGGCGGAGCGGTCGGCGGAGCCGGCGGCGGGGTCGGCGGGATGTACCGCACGACGACGACGCGCTTCTCGGGAACCCACTGAACGTACGCGTTCATCGTCTCCGAGATCACGCGGATCGGCACGAGGACCGAGCCCTTGTAGATCATCGGG
>JAJXXM010000108.1 GCA_021781095.1 bacterium | reverse complement strand
GCCCTACGCTGCGGTGACGATATAGTCGCCTGCGCGCATCGTGACCCGCGCGGTGCCGCCGGCCGCCCTGTAATCCCACATGCGTTCCTCAGCCACCGCACGGGGCGGCGTGGGAACTCCCGGTCAGCGATTTGCGGCGATCGAGCGTGCGCTGAACGCGAATGGAGTCTCATTTGGTGGGTGCGAGCCGTGGTCGGCGCCAATCTGGCGGCAGAAATGATACGTGTCGCGAACGACGGTAGGACGGTTGAATTCCCCGACCGGACGCATAGGATGACTTTTCCCGTCGAGAAAATCGAAGAGTACGGCGATGTCGCGTTGGTGTGGACGGAAAAGGACGAACGAGATCCATATCAGTATGCGTTTCTATTCCCAATGTCCGTTTCTTGCTTTCGCTCTAAGCACGTTTGGTATCGCGAGGGTTACACGGGAAGGTTTGTCGGAGCGATGATTTTGAAAGAAACGACAATTCGCATACGTGAAGATGATTTCACAACGATAGAAATTAATGGCCATCTACTGTACCACCTTAAATCGCCACCGTATTCGCTGATCGAAGATCCCCTGCAGCGAGGCTTCCTCGCGAAATACAGTAGCGAAAAAGACGACCCCCGGAATCTCTACATGTACGGACCCGACGGGGCGCTCCTCTGGCAGCTGGGGGCGAACCCTTGGAACCCGAAGTTTCTCCCGAAGGAGGTTTTCTACGAGGATGAGACCGGAAAGCTTTTCATTCAATGGGATGGGCTGCATTTAATTGACGGGTACGAGGTCGATGTTGCGACCGGAAAAATCATCGCAAAGATGCAGTTCCTTTCTCGGAACCCGTTGCAATATACGGTCCTAGAAACGTTATAGCGGCTCCGCCCTACGCTGCGGTGACGATATAGTCGCCTGCGTGCATCGTGACCCGCGCGGTGCCGCCGGCGGTTACGCGACCCGCTAAGATCGCTCCGGCGAGCGGCGTGCCGAGCCGGCTCTGCACCGTTCGCGCGACATCGCGGGCGCCGTTCCCCGTGCGCATCGCCTCTGCGGCCAACTCCGCAAGCGCAAGCTGTTCGACCTCGAGCCGCACCTCGCGCGCGCCCAGGCGCGTGGCGAGCGCCTCGACGTGCAGTGCGACGATTTTCTCGATCTCCTTGCTGCCCAGCGGCGCAAACGCGACGATCTCATCGACGCGATTGAGCAACTCCGGGCGCAGGAGCAGCGCGAGATCCTCGCGCTCGCCGTTGAGCGTGAGAATGACGAGCGCGTGACGAAAATCGATCGTGCGTCCCTTCGCGTCGGTGATGCGTCCCTCGCCCAGGAGTTGCAGCAGCAACGCTGCGACATCCGGATGCGCCTTCTCGATCTCATCGAAGAGCACGACGCTGTACGGGCGGCGGCGTACCGGCTCGGTGAGTTGACCGGGCTCGTCGTGCCCGGCGTATCCCGGGGGTGCGCCGATCAGCCGCGCGATGCTGTGCGCTTCGCCGAATTCGCCGCCGTCGATCCGCACGATCGACTCCTCGCTGCCGAAGAGTTCGGCGGCCAAACGTTTCGCCAGCTCGGTCTTACCGACGCCGCTTGGGCCGTGGAAGAGGAAGCTCCCGAGCGGTCGACGCGGGTCGTGAAGACCGGCGCGCGCGCGACGGAGCGCCTCCGCGATCTTGCGCGTTGCATCGTGTTGCCCGATCACAAACGTATCGAGCCGCTCTTCGAGCGCAAGCAGAACATGTGCCCCGTCGTCGGCAACGCTGTGCTGCGGAATTCCCGTCCACTTCGTCACGATCGCCGCGATCTCGTCGCGCGTGACGCGCGCGGTCGCGCCGGGGGGAGCTGCAAGCGCCGCCGATGCCGCCGCTTCATCGAGCAGATCGATTGCCTTATCGGGTAAAAATCGGTCGGCGATATAGCGCGCGGAGAGCGTGACCGCGGCATCGATGGCGTCGTCGGTGATGATGACGTGGTGGTGTTGCTCGTGGCGTCGACGGAGACCGGCGAGAATCGCGCGTGCAGCGTCGGTGCTCGGCTCGGCAACGTGCACGGGTTGGAAGCGCCGTTCGAGCGCGGCATCCGATTCGATATACTTTCGATACTCAACGAAGGTCGTCGCGCCGATACATTGCAGTTCGCCGCGCGCGAGTTCGGGCTTGATCATCGAACTGACGTCGAGCGCGCCTTCGGCTGCTCCGGCGCCGACGAGCGCGTGCAATTCGTCGATGAACAGGATCACTTCGCCGCCGCTGCGTTTGAGTTCGTCGAGAATGCGTTTCACGCGCCCTTCGAGCTCGCCGCGATATTTGGTGCCGGCGACGAGTGGGCCGAGCGTGAGCGCGAGGACGCGCTTCCCGCGCAGTGCCTGCGGAACGTTTCCGGCATGAATGCGCTGTGCGAGCCCTTCGGCGATCGCTGTCTTGCCGACGCCGGGCTCTCCGACGAGGACCGGATTGTTCTTGCTGCGCCGTGAAAGAATCGCGATGACGCGCTCGATCTCGCGGTCGCGACCGATCACCGGATCGAGTTTCCCGGCGCGCGCCAACTCGGTGAGGTCGCGCGAGAAGCTCTCCAGCGTCGGGGTGCCGCCGCGAAGACGTTTCGCAAAATCGCCGAGCGGTTGCGCCCCGCGATCGCGCTCCCCCGAAATGCGCTCGTAGATGAGCGATCCCGCGACGACGAGCCCCGCGGCGGTCGCCGCAGCGCCGAGCCAGCCCATCGCCGAGCGTGCGGCCGCAGCAGAGGTACGGCAGTTCGCGCAGATCGCGCGCCCCGACTCATCGAAGGCGACGGCGGGGCGCGCCGCGCATCGGCGGCAGAGTTCGTTCATCGCTCCGTTCTACCGCCGCCGATACGCCGCAGTTTCACGGCAGGAGTTCGTAGTTCACCGTTACCCCCGCTCGGACTTCGACTGCCGAGGGGGCGATCTCGGTCGGAGTCGGCACGCGCACGGGTGCAAATTTTGCCACGCCGGCCTCTGGGAAATAGCGCGGTGTTGCGCCGTCGATCGTAATCGAGAGTATGCGACCGAGGCGCAGGTGCTCCGCAGCAGCGACCGCTTGCGCCTGAACGCGCGCATCGGCAGTCGCTTTTACTAGCGCGCGCCCCCGTGCGTTGTGCTGGTCGGCGATACGAAAACTCACGCCATTGATGCCGTTCGCGCCGTTGGCAACGCAAGTATCGATCGCTTTGCCGACGAGGGCGATCTTCTCGATGTGAATGGTGAAGCTGCGATAGATGGAGTAGCCGTAGTGAAGGTAGGCAGGAATCGATTTCGGCAGCGGATTCGGCGGCGGATTGTAGTTAAGATTGTATCCTGCGGTGCGCAGATCGTTCGCGCCGATTCCTAATGGCTTCAGCGCGGCGGCGACCCGTTCGTAGGCGTCGTTATTTTTCGCGATGACGTCGGTGGCCTTATTCCCGATTGTCGCAATAACCACCGTGATATCGGCGACATCAGGCATTTGCGAAACGATGCCGATGCCGTGGACCGAGAGTACGCCGCGTGCCGGTGAGGAACCACCGGCGAGCGCCGGGAGCGGTGCGAGTAGGAAGGCGCAGAGCGCGAAAGCGATGATTTTCATGCCGACAACGTAGAGCGCCGGGTTCCTTCGCCCCTGCCGCCATGAAGCGGGGCCCCCGATGCCGAAGAGGGGTCCTCGATGGCGATTCTCCTCTGGCTCGTGGTTGGGGCGCTGGTCTCTACGTTTCTGACGCCCTATATCCCCGGTACTCCGCGTTCGCGTCCGTTCGAGCTGCTCGTCGCTCTGCTCGGCGGCTCGCTCTTCGGATGGATTGGGGAACTCGTTGCTCGGGCGGGAATCGGAGCACCGAGTATTCGCGACGCCGTCATGGCACTGCTCGGCGCGGTGCTCGCCCTGAACCTTTTGCGTCGTCTGGGATCGCAAAAAGCGACGTAGGTCGCTGCAACCGAGCTCCAACTCCCTGCATCCTGGGGGAACGAGATCGTTACTGTCCGTTTATCGCTCGCCCAAAGTGAGGTTTCTTCCGCTTCATGGCCTATATCATCACCGAACCGTGTATCGGTACTAAAGACAAAGCGTGCGTCGATGTTTGCCCGGTCGACTGTATCCACGGTGAGGAGAGCGACGAACAGCTCTATATCGATCCGGAGGTCTGCATCGACTGCGGAGCCTGCGTCTCGGCCTGTCCGGTGGAGGCGATCTTCGCCGACTCCGATCTGCCTGCAAAATGGGCGAACTATACCGCGATCAACGCGGAGTACTTCAAGAAGTAGCGCGCAACCGTTCACCCTACGCGAGCGGTTGACCGGGCCGTGTTGCCCGTTCGCGTTTCGAATGTCGGTAGGGTTTACGAGGGAGGTGTCGTCGCACTCGACGGCGTCTCTCTGAGTATTGAAGCCGGTGAGATGCTCGCGCTGCTCGGCCCGAGCGGCTGCGGCAAGAGCACGCTGCTCAATCTCATCGGCTGCGTCGATCTCCCCGATAGCGGCAGCGTCGAGATCGATGGACGATCGACGAACGAGCTCGACGACGACGCGCTGACCCGCCTGCGCCGCGATCGCGTCGGCACCGTCTTCCAGTTCTTTAATCTGTTGCCGACGCTCGACGTCTTCGAAAACGTCGCGCTTCCGCTTCGTCTGCAAGGGCGCCCGCATGCCGAGATCGTCGCACGCGTTGGGGAGGTCCTCGAAGCGGTCGGCATCCCGGAAAAAGCACGCGCGATGCCCTCGCAGCTTTCGGGAGGCCAGACGCAACGCGTGGCGATCGCGCGTGCCGTGGCGCACGAGCCGGCGATTCTTCTTGCCGACGAACCGACCGGCAATCTCGATTCGCACAGCGGTGAACGCGTGCTCGAATTACTGCGCGCATTCGCGCGGCGAGGGCAGACGATTCTCATGGTCACGCATTCTACGGAGGCGGCGTCGTCGGCCGATCGTAGCCTGCATATGCGCGACGGCCGTATTCTCTCGGGAACCTAGATGCCGATCTTCCACGCGTTGGTGTTGGGCTATGCGCGCAACGGTCTCTTCCGCGCGGCGATAACGCTTGTCGCCATTGCCGTCGGGGTCGCCTCGCTCTTCGCGATCGATCTCGCTAACGCGACCGCCGTCGCATCCTTTGCGCGAAGCGTCAACGTGCTTTCACCGCGCGTAAATCTTCAGATCGTCGGCGCGGGACGAGGGTTCGACGAACGCACGTTGCTGCGCGTGCAAGATCTCGCGGGCATCCGTGCCGCCGACCCGACGATCGTCGGAGCGTTGATGCTCGGCGGCAACGGTGCGCGTGAGGGAATCCTCATCAACACCGTGGGCGTCGATAGTACGCGCGCAGCGTTACCGCCGGGCGTCGCGATCGCGGCCTCCTCGCATTTCAATCTCGGGCGCTTCATCAACGAGAACGGCATCCTCATCAGCGATCGCCTCGCCGCACGTGAAGGGTTGCGAGTGGGAAGTTGGATGCATGCACGCGTCGACGGCGCTCCGGTGCAACTACGCGTGATGGGTCTCATTCCGTCGCATCGCGTCGGCATCGATGCCGATGTCGCCTTCGTCGATATCGCGACCGCGCAAGAGCTCTTCCACGAAATCGGCCGCCTCGATCGCATCGATCTCGTCGTCGATCCGGCGCGACTTGGCGAAATCCGTCGGCGCCTCGCGCGCCTCTTGCCGCCGGGGACCGAGGCGGTCGCTCCCAAGACGCGGGAAAACCAAGTGCGACGGATGCTTGCGAGTTTTCAGATGAACCTTGCCGCGCTTGCCTACGTAGCGCTGTTGGTCGGGGGATTCCTCATCTACAACGCGATGGCAATCTCGGTCGTGCAGCGACGGAACGATCTTGGGACGCTGCGCGCGTTGGGCGCGCGCCGCGGGCAGATCGTACGGATCTTTCTTGTGGAGGGAGCGCTCTACGGCGCGATCGGCTCGGCGCTCGGCCTTGCGCTCGGAGCACTGCTCGCGCGCTACGCAGTCGCCGCCGTTCAGACGACGGTCTCGACGCTCTACATCGGAGCGCAGGCGGAGGGCGTGCGCTATTCATTCGCGCTCGCGTTCGAGGCCTATCTCGTCGGCGTCGGCATCGCGATGGCCAGCGCGGCGATACCCGCATTCGAAGCCTCGCGAACGCCGCCGGCGCAGGCGATGCGCGAACGCGGCGTCAGCGAACGTGGGCTCGGAACAACGTTGCCGCTCTCGATCGCGATCGCACTGCTCTCGCTGACGGCGGCGTGGGTTGCCTCGAAGATGCCGGCGGTCGGCAACGGCATCCCGCTCTTCGGCTATCTCGCCGGAGCGCTCTGCATTGCGGGTATCGCGGCGCTCGCGCCCGCGGGCGTTCTGCTCGCTGCATCGCTGCTACACGCGCTTGCAGGCGAGCGTGCGGTTGGGGGCATCGCGGTCGGCTTTCTGCGTGGCTCACCGCGCCGGTATGCCGTCGCCGTTGCGACGCTCGCGACCGCCGTCGGTATGATGCTCTCGATCGGTATCTTGGTCGCTTCATTCCGCTCGACCGTCGCGCAGTGGGCCTACGCGGCGTTACCGGCGGATCTCTATGTCTCGCCGATCGGGCCGAGCGATGCCTCGTCACGCGGCGCGTTTCCCGGAGGCGCTGCCCGCATCATCGCAGCGCTTCCGGGCGTTCGTGCGGTCGACGATATCCGCGGGTTTTCGGTGATCGTGCGCGGCGATATCGCGCAACTTGAAGCGACGAATCTTGCCTCGTTTACCAACCGGCGAAAGATGCCGTTTATCGATGCTCCATCGCCGCGCCGTCTCGGTGCACTGATGCACGACCGCAACGCGGTCGCCGTCAGCGAGCCGTTCGCGGTTCACTACGGCATGCATGTCGGCGATCGCTTTCACCTCAATACCCCGTCGGGGAGGGTCGAGATGCGCATCGTCGCCATCTACAACGATTACTCCACGGGAGGCGGGACATTCTTGATGGATGCCGCGACCTTCCGGCGCCTCTACAAAGACGACACGCTCGATTCCATCGCCGTCTACGCGCGTCACGGCGTCTCCCTTGAAGGCCTACGCAATCGCATCGTTCGCGCGCTCGCCCCGCTGCGCGCCGACGTCGAGAGCAACCGCCAACTTCGCGGCTTTGCGCTCGGCGTCTTCGATCGTACCTTCGCCATCACCGGCGCACTCTACGCAATCGGGACGTTGATCGCGATCTTAGGGACGGTCGGGACGCTCGTTGCGCTCGTGCTCGAGCGACGGAGGGAGATCGCGCTCGCACGTTATCTCGGCCTCACGCGAAAGGGCGTCGTGCGGGCCGTGCTGCTGCAAGCGGCGGCGATCGGTGCGGTCGCTGCGATTCTCGGAACGGCACTGGGTATTTTGCTCGGTCGAGATTTAATTTTCGTGATCAACCGACAGAGTTTCGGTTGGTTGATCGCGTGGAATGCGCCGGCGGAGATCTTCGTGCAGTCGGCGCTCTTGGTGATCGTGACCGCATTGCTCGCCGCACTCTATCCGGCGAAGCTCGCCGCCGAGATTCGTACGCTCGAGGCACTTCGCGTTGAATAGTTGGCTGTCGTTACGCCGTTGGCTC